>JAEUMC010000914.1 GCA_016793415.1 Devosia sp.
GAGGGGGAGAGCCTCACGCTCGGAGCCTGGGGCTCCCCCCTCCCCAACCCTCCCCGCGAGGGGGAGGGTGCCGGCCGGTGCCTGGGTCTCGTGCTCGGCCCGCATCTCGCGCAGCAGCCCGAGTTCGCCCTGGAAATCGACATAGTGCGGCAGCTTCAGGTGCTCGACGAAACCGGTCGACTGCACGTTGTCGGAGTGCGAGATGACGAACTCCTCGTCCTGCGCCGGATGCTCGACGTCCTCGCCCAGTTCCCGGGCGCGCAGCGACCGATCGCAGAGCGACATCGCCATGGCCTTGCGTTCGGCCTGCCCGAACACCAGCCCGTAGCCGCGGGTGAACTGCGGTGGCACCTTGGCGTTGCCCTTGAACTTGTTGACCATCTGGCACTCGGTGACCCGGATGCGCCCCAGGTTCACCGCAAAGCCGAGCTCAGGGATATCGAGCTCCACCTCGACCTCGCCGATGCGGATCTCGCCGACGAACGGATGCGAGCGGCCATAGCCGCGCTGCGTCGAGTAGCCGAGGGCGAGCAGGAACCCCTCGTCGCCGCGGGCCAGCGCCTGCAACCGCCGATCGCGGTTGAGCGGGAACTCGAGGGGTTCGCGGGTGAGATCGCCGATCTCGTCCTGCACCTCGGAGACATCGGGCTCGATCAGGCCCTGGTGGTCGAGGAGGTCAGTGACGCGCGGCGCATGTTCGTCGGCGCTGGGCCGGGCCAGCGCCTCGTCCACTGCCGCACCCTCGGCAATCGCCGGGTCGAGCAAGCGGTGCGTATAGTCGAAGGTCGGGCCGAGCAGTTGCCCGCCCGGCAGGTCCTTGAACGTCGCCGAGACGCGCCGTTCGATCTTCATCGCGGCCGTGTCGATCGGCTTCGAATAGCCGAAGCGCGGCAGCGTGGTGCGATAGGCGCGCACCAGGAAGATCGCCTCGATCAGGTCGCCGCGCGACTGGATAATGGCGAGCGCCGCCAGCTCGCGGTCATAGAGCGAACCCTCGCCCATGGCACGATCGACCGCGAGGCCGAGCTGTTCGATGATCTGGTCGAGGCGCAGCGCCGGCACCGAGCGATCGCCGCGACGGCGATCGGCGAGCAGCCGGTGGGCATTGGCAATGGCGGCCTCGCCGCCTTTAACGGCAACATACATGGCTCAAGCCTCCGAGATACGGGTGGTGCGCGGCAGGCCGACCACCGTGCCGGTTCGGACCAGCAGCAGGTCGACGCCGCGGGGGAAACGGGCGCGGTTCTCGGCCCACTGCTCGATGAAATCGCCGCCCGGCAGCGGCAGCTCGGTCGTGAACTGGTCCTTGATCCCAGGGCCCTTAAGGGTCACCGGCCGAGCGTCGGCGCCTGCAGCCAGGACGACCGTGGTCGAGCGATCCGGGTATTCGTCGCTCCCCTGCCCGAAGCGGTCGAGCGCCGGCAGCAGCGCCACGTCGCTCACCAGCGCAAAGGCCGCCGCACCGATATCGGCGGTGAGCGGCGCGCCGCAATGGAACGCCAGCCACTGCGTCACGGCCTCGTTCGCTGCGAGCACCGGATCGAGCCAGACCAGCGTATCGTGATCGCACAGCGTCAGCGCCACGGCGCCGAGTTCCGGCGTCAGCGGCGCCGGTGGCAGCACATCAGACGCGATCGACTGTTGTGTGCCCGGACGGGCAAGTGCCTCCATCACGGCGCGGAACACGCTCTGCGCCCCCAGCACCAGGTCGGCGAAGCCACCTTCGATTGTCGTATCCATCAATCGTCTCCCCGGACCATGGTGAAGAAGTCGACCTTGGTGGCCGCCGTCTCGTCGCGCAGCTTTGCGTCCGCCACCGCCTGCTCCTGGCGCAGCGGCTGCAGCACCAGCGTCTCCACTGCTTCGGCGTCGCGTTGCAGCAGCGCATCGAACAGCGCCGACTGCACGGCCTTGTCGCCGTCGCGCCCAAGGCAGTAGGCGTGCCCGACCTCGCCGGTTTCGAGCCGCACCGTGGCGCGGGTGACGGTCGCTTCGCCCAGGTTGAAGGCGTTGCCGCCACCACCGGCGCGGCCGCGCACCATCACCAGCCCGGTCTCCGGACCGCGCACCCGGTGGTAGGCGGGCTTGTCGGCCCAGGCGGCCCACAGCTCGCCAAGCCGCTTCGGCGTGGCGTGGCTCAACACCGCCATCGCCTCCTGCCGGGGGTTATTTGCAGGCGCCTCAAACATTGGCTCTTGCTCCAACTTGTATAGTAAAATAGACAAGTGATGTCGTTTCGCCCCGCTATAGGCCGACCGTGTGAAGATGCAATGACAATCTTGAGCCGCACCGAAATCGCCCCGGCCGGTGGGGTCGCGCTGTGGCGGCAGATCGCCGACGCCATCCGCCTCGACATCATCGGCGGCAAACTCGAAAGCGGCGACAAGCTGGCGGGTGAGCTGAGTTTGGCCGAGCGTTTCGGCGTCAACCGCCACACCGTCCGCCGCGCCCTCGCTGTGCTGGAAGAGGAAGGCGTGCTGCGCGCCGAGCATGGCCGCGGCACCTTCGTCGCCGAGGCCCGCCGCCTCAGCTACCCGATCGGCCGCCGCACCCGCTTCTCGGAAGGCCTCGCCGGACAGGTGCGGCAGCGCAGCAGCCAGCTGCTGTCATCGAAGCTCGAACGCGCCACGCCTCGCCTCGCCGAGGCACTGGCGGTGAAAGTGGGGACGCGACTGATCCGGCAGGAAACAGTGTCGTTCGCCGACGGCCGCCCGCTGGCCCGCGCCAGCGGCTGGTTGCCCGAGGCGCGCTTCGCCGGGTTCGATGCTGCCTATGTCGAAGCCGGCTCGGTCACGGCGGCGTTGAAGCGCTACGGCATCGCGGACTATTCGCGCGGTTCGACCCGCATCTCGGCTCGCCACGCCACTACCGAGGAGGCCCAGGCGCTGAAGCTCGCTCCGGGCGCGGTGGTGCTGGTGTCGGACGCCGTCGACCTCGATGCCGACGGCGTGCCCATCCACGCCATGCTGACGCGCTTTCCGGCGGACCGGATGGAGCTGGTGGTTTAGGGCAGTGTTTTTTGCCCCACCCCACCCAGCTACGCTAGGGCCGCTCACGCGGCCAGCTGCGCTACCCTCCCCATCAAGGGGAGGGACACGAAAGAACCCGAGGTCGCAGTCAGGTCTCCCTCCCCCTTGTGGGGAGGGTAGCGCAGCTAGGCGAAGCCGTAGCGAAGCTGGGTGGGGGTGAGCCCCACGCACTACCGCGCCAAACTGATCCCCGCGTCCTTGAGCATCTTGTCCACATCCACTGTCTGCCCGGACGCAATCGAAGCATTGGCCGCGATCCCGGTCAGGATCGACCACGCCCCTTCCTTATGCGTCGAGGCCCGCGCGTAGCGATCGGGTTCCATGCTCTCGGGTTCGAACAGATAGCCCAGCATCACCGGATCGGCGCCGCCGTGGTCGCCGTGGCCGGCCCACACGTCGATGTTCTCCGGCAATCCGCCGGCGAGATGCAGCGTCGTGGTCATCGCGTCTTCCTGCGCCTTGTCGCGCACCCCGCCGAACACCCCGTGCACTTCGACATGCCGATGCGTCAGCTCGCCCTTGGTGCCGTGGAACTTGATCTCCAGCCCTTCCCAGGGGCTGTAGGCGCACAGCGTATAGTTGAGGAACACATCGTTGGCGTATTTCACCTGCACCTACATGGTGTCTTCGATGGTGATGTCGTCGGCGAACACGCACTTGTCGCGGAGGTACCCGTCATCATCCTCGGCATCGAGGTAGAGTTCGCGCAGCGCCGGATCGCCCGCAAGGTCGAGGCGATACTCGCAGCGGTCGAACACCGGGCAGGTGTGGCAGCGCTCGCCATGCTCGCCGAGCCCGAGTTCCTCGGCCATCTCCGGCGTATAGAACACCCGCTTGCCATTGGCGCTGACGGTCTTGGGGGTCGATGCCACCCACCAGTTCATCAGGTCGAAATGGTGAGTGGATTTATGCACCAGCAGGCCACCGGACTTTTCCTTGTAGCGGTGCCAACGGCGGAAATAGTCGGCGCCGTGCACCCGGTCGAGATACCAGCGGAAATCCACTGCAGTGATCTCACCGATGACGCCGCTCATCAGCAGATCCTTGAGCTGGGTGCGGGCCGGCGTGTAGCGATAGTTGAAGGTGACGGTGAGCCGCTTGCCGCTCTGCTGCTGCGCCTCGAGCACGGCGCGGAGCTTTTGGAGATCCACCGTCATCGGTTTTTCGGTCATCACGTTGCGCCCGGCCTTCAGCGCCGCGACGATATATTCGTGATGCAGATAATCCGGCGTGGTGACGATCACCGTGTCGGGCTGCTGCTCGGCGATCATCCGCTCGAACTCGGCCGCCTCGTAAGTGGCGATGCCGTTGCCCTTCTGTGGGATCTTGCCGGCGGAAAGCGCCAGCCGGGTCTCGTTCACGTCGCACAGGGCGACCAGGTCGTTGCCGTCCGCATGCGTCTCGGTGATCGCCCTGCGGAACATGGCATGGCGCCCGCCGACGCCGACTATCGCGTATTTCACTGGGGGTATCCTCGTCGGGTGGTCATGCCACCCGGGGTCCTCCAGCAGGTGACCCCTCGCATAATTCACCGTCTGGTTACTTAGTCAAGCTCAGCGAGTCGTCCATTGGTCGGTCAGTCGAGCCATGACGGTTCACCCCCACCGGCGTCATTCCCGCGCAGGCGGGAACCCAGTGGGATATCGCGGCGCTGGTGGAGGCTGAAGCATCCCACTGGGTCCCCGCCTCCGCGGGGATGACGCCGGTGGGGGATTAGTACTCAGGGATTTGGTCACAGCCGGAAACAAAAAAGGCCGCTCGGTTGAGCGGCCTTCCCCCAATCAGTCCCGTCAATCAGTACGTCGCGCGGCCACCGCTCAGGTCGAACACCGAAGCCGTGGTAAAGCTGTTTTCCTTCGACACCAGCCAGGCCACCATGTTGGCGGCTTCCTCGACTTCGAGGAAACGGCCGCGCGGGATGCGGCTCAGCATGTAGTCGATGAACTCGGGCTTCAGCTCTTCGAGGATCCGGGTCTTGGCGGTCGCCGGGGTGATGACGTTGATGGCGATATCGTACTTCGCCACTTCCTTGCCCACCGCCTTGGTCATGCCGATGACGCCGGCCTTGGCCGCGGCGTAGGCCGAGGCGTTCGGGTTGCCTTCCTTGCCGGCGATCGAGGCGATGTTGACGATGCGGCCGAAATTGCGAGCCTTCATGCCCGGCAGCACGGCGCGGTTGACGTAGAACGCACCGTTCAGGTCGATGTCGATGACCCGGCGCCATTCGTCCAGCTCATATTCGTCGAGCGGGGCGTTCTTGCCGGCGATGCCAGCGGAGTGGACGAGGATATCGAGCTTGCCGAGACCCTTTTCGACTTCCGCCACTGCGGCGGCAACCGCGTCATAATTGGTGATGTTGACCGCAACGGTCGAAGCGGCAGCGCCGAGTTCGGCCTTGGCGCTCGCCAGGAGGTCGGCATTCATGTCCCAGAGGCTAACCTTGGCGCCGGAGGCGACCAGCCGCTTGGCAATGGCGAAGCCGATGCCCTGCGCACCGCCGGTGATGACGGCCACCTGGCCGTTGAGGTCAATCTGGTTCATGAAACTCTCTTATTAGCTCACGCGAACGGCTTTAGCAGACCGCGATCAGCTATTTCCATACCGAAGCCCGGCGCGCTACTGACCTTTAGTCGACCGTTCCGGGGCAAGTCTTCGCCCGTAAACAGTTTTCCAAAGATTGGTCGGATCGACCGGCCATCCGGACTGGCGGCAACGTATTCGCAG
>JAEUMC010000971.1 GCA_016793415.1 Devosia sp.
GTAGTTGGTGGCGCGGAACAGCGTCTGCTCGCGCTCCTCCAAATCCTCCGGCGTCTTGCCCTTGGGCGGCTCGAGCCGGCCCTGGTAGATCATGTCTTCCGAGCGCAGCCAGTCGAGCGTCGTGTCGATATCGCCGCCCTGCCCGTGCAGCTGCCGCTCGGAGAAGAACACGTCGTGGTGGATGTTGAGTTGGGCGAGGTCGGCCCGGATCAAGTCCATCATCGCCGCCAGCACTTTGTCCCTGACGATCGCCAGGGCCTCAGGCTCAGGCTTCTGCAGCAAGCTGTCGCCGAACTCGGCCTTCAGCGCCTCGCCGACCGGGATCAGGTAGTCCCCCGGATAAAAGCCCTCGGGAATTTCGATGCTCTCGCCCAGTGCCTCGCGGTAGCGCAGCATGGTGGACTTGGCCAACGTGTCGATCTGGCTGCCGGCGTCGTTGATGTAGTACTCGCGGGTCACCTCGTAGCCCGAATAGGCCATCAGCGAGGCCAGCGCGTCGCCGAACACCGCGCCACGGGTATGGCCCACATGCATCGGCCCGGTCGGGTTGGCCGAGACGTACTCGACATTGACCCGCTCTCCCTTGCCGATATCGGATTTGCCGAACGCGGCGCCCTGCGCGGCGATCGACTTCAGCACCTCGTGCCAGACCGGAGTGGCGAGCCGGAAATTGATGAAGCCCGGGCCCGCCACCTCCACCGAGGTCACGTCCTTGTCGGCCTTGAAGTGTTCTGCGAGCGCCGTCGCCACCTCGCGCGGGTTCTTGCCCAGCGGCTTCGCCACCACCATCGCGGCGTTGGTCGACAGGTCCCCATGCGCGGCGTCTCGCGGCGGCTCGACCACGATGCGCGACAGAGCTTCCTCGCTGATCGAGGGATAAAGCCCGGTAAGGGCGTCGGCGACACGGGCGGCAAACAACGCGAAGACGTTCATGACAGTACCTTTGGGAAGGGACTGAGCCCCTACCGCAACTGGCCCGCACCGTCAAACAGCCGGGCATGTTGCTCCAGCGCATAGGGGTCAGTCATGCCGGCAATGAAGTCTGCCACCACCCGTGCACGGGCGGCGCGATCGGGCGCGTTGCGAACCGCTTCACCCCACCGCCCAGGCATCGCACCGGTGACCAGGTAATGGTCGAACAGCATGCTCACCACCGTCTGGCTGTGCCGCACCGGGCCCATCACCTGTTCGCTGCGATAGACCCGCTCGAACAGGAAGCGCTTCAGCCCCTGCTCGGCATCGTGCACCGGCCGCGAAAACCGGATCAGCGTGCGCCCGGCATTGCGCACGTCGTCGGCCGATTGCGGCGCCACCTCGGCGATGGCCCGGCCGCTCTCGGCAATCACGTCCTCGATCTGCAGGGTGATCAGCCGGCGCTGCACTTCGTGCGCCTGCCGGCTGCGCTCGATATCCGGCCAGCGCTGCAGCACCTCGCGCACCAGCGGGCCGACCAGCGGCACATCCGTAAGGTCCGCCAACCGGATCAACCCGGCCCGCAGCGCATCGTCGATGTCATGCGAATTGTAGGCGATGTCGTCGGCAATGGCAGCCGATTGCGCCTCGAGGCTGGCATAGCTCCAGGCCAGCAGGTCGGCGTTGGCCGGAATGTCGTTGAGCCCCGGCGGCAGCGGCTTGTCGGCGCGCAGTGGCCGGCCCTGCCGATCGGTCAGCGGCCCGTTATGCTTGAGGATGCCCTCGAGCGCTTCCCAGCTGAGGTTCAGCCCGTCGTGCTCGGCGTAGCGGTTCTCCAGCCGGGTGACCACGCGGATCGCCTGCATGTTGTGGTCGAACCCACCCCACTCCGCCATCTTGTCGTGCAGCACACGCTCACCGGCATGGCCGAACGGTGTGTGGCCGAGATCGTGCGCCAATGCCACCGCCTCGGCCAGGTCCTCATCCAGCGCCAGCGCCCGGGCGATCGAGCGGGCCATCTGGCTCACTTCCAGCGTATGGGTCAGCCGGGTGCGAAAGTGCTGGCCTTCGTGGTGCAGGAACACCTGGGTCTTGTGCTGCAGCCGGCGGAACGCCGCCGAGTGGACGATCCGGTCGCGATCCCTCTGGAACTCCGAGCGGGTCGGGCTCGAACCCGGCGCAAACAGCCGGCCGCGGCTCAGCGCGGGATCGGAGGC
>JAEUMC010000988.1 GCA_016793415.1 Devosia sp.
TTCTGAGGCGCATTTCGACGCGGCTCGGCTGGCATTCGATCGCAAGGCAGCTCGCGCCCGCCATCACCGCCGCGAGCGGCTGCGCGCCGCCCATGCCGCCGAGGCCGCCGGTCAGCACCCACTTGCCCTTGAGGTTGCCGCCATAGTGCTGGCGGCCGGCTTCCACGAAGGTTTCGTAGGTCCCCTGCACGATGCCTTGCGTGCTGATATAGATCCACGAGCCGGCCGTCATCTGGCCGTACATCGCCAGCCCCTTCCTATCGAGCTCGTTGAAGTGATCCCAGGTGGCCCAGTGCGGCACCAGGTTGGAGTTGGCGATCAGCACGCGCGGCGCATCGGCGTGGGTGCGGAACACCCCGACGGGCTTGCCCGACTGCACCAGCAGGGTCTGGTCGTCCTCCAGTTTCTCCAGCGCCGCAACGATGCGGTCGAAATCCTGCCAGGTGCGGGCGGCTCGGCCGATGCCGCCATAGACCACCAGCTCGTTTGGGTTCTCGGCCACGTCCGGATCGAGATTGTTCATCAGCATGCGCAGCGGCGCTTCGGTGACCCAGCTCTTGGCGCGCAACTGGGTGCCGCGCGGGGCGCGGACTTCTCGGGTGTTGTGGCGGGGATCGGTCATGGCTTTGCTTCCAGGAGAGTGAGGGCCAGCGCCTCGAGGCGCCTGAGCATTTCGCCCAGATGGGCGCGCAGGCGTTCGGACTTGCCGGGATCGAGTGAAAAGGGTGGCGCTTCGGCGACGAGGTGGGTGGCCTGTGCCAGCTCGAGCTGGATGGTCTGCACGCCGCCGGCCTGATCGCTGTAGTGGCGTGTCGTCCAGCCACCCTTGAAGCGGCCATTGAGTACGGCGCTGTAGCCCTCGGCAGCGCGGGCGACGTCGTAGACGGCGGCTTCGACGGCAGGGGCACACGACCTGCCGTCGGCGGTGCCGACGTTGAAATCCGGCAGCTTGCCTTCGAACAGGAACGGGATGTTGGAGCGGATCGAATGGCAATCGAACAGGATGGCGACGCCATGCGCGGCGCGCACCCGCGCCACTTCCGCGGCCAGCGCCGCGTGGTAGGGGGCGTGGAACGTCGCCAGCCGCCGCTCAGTTTCGGCTGCGTCGGCAAAACCGCCATCAGCCCAGATCGCTACGCCGTCGAAATCCGTCTCTGGGACGAGGCCGGTGGTGTTCTGGCCCGGATAGAGGCTGACGCCGGTGGGATCGCGGCCCACGTCGATAACATAGCGGTGGTGGGTGGCCCGGATGGTCGAGGCGCCCGGCAGCAGGCCGCTATACAGCTGGTGGATGTGCCAGTCGGTATCGGCGAGGATCTTGCCGTTGTCGTTCAGCTGATCCCAAACGTTTGGCGGCACATCGGTCCCGGTATGCGGAAACGCCAGGATGACGGGGGAGGTGCCCTGATGCAGCTCGAAGATCTCCATCAGCGCGCCAGCTCCGGCAGGATGCCCCGGCTGACCGAGCCGACGAGGCTGCCATTGGCGACCAGCGTCACCGCAGCGGCGATGTCCGGCGCCATATAGCGGTCGAGCTCGAGCTCGGGGACAACGGCGCGAAGCGCCGATCGGGCCTTGAGCAGTTCCGTGCCGGTCTGCAGCGGCGCCCGGCAATCGACGCCCTGCGTTGCCGTCAGCGCTTCGATGCCGATGATGCCGAACAGGTTCTCCGTCATCTGCAGCAGCCGGCGCGCCCCGTGGCAGGCCATCGACACGTGATCTTCCTGGTTGGCCGAGGTCGGGGTGGAGTCGACCGAGGCCGGATGGGCCATCTGCTTGTTCTCGCTCATCAGCGCCGCCGAGGTGACTTCGGCGATCATCAGGCCCGAGTTGAGCCCCGGCTTTTTGGCGAGGAAGGCGGGTAGCCCGTAGGAGAGGGCCGGATCGACCAGCAAGGCAATGCGCCGCTGTGCAATCGCGCCGATCTCGCATACCGCGATGGCGATCTGGTCGGCTGCGAAGGCCACCGGTTCGGCGTGGAAATTGCCGCCCGACACCACGCTGTCGTCGCTCAGCACCAGCGGGTTGTCGGTGACCGCATTGGCCTCGATCTCCAGCGTACGGCCGGCCGTGCGGAGCAGGTCGAGGCAGGCGCCGTCGACCTGCGGCTGGCAGCGGATGCAGTAGGGGTCCTGCACCCGTTCGTCGCCCTCGACATGGCTCTCGCGAATAGCCGAGCCGGCGAGCAGCGTGCGCAGCGCCGCCGCGGCATCGATCTGGCCCTGGTGGCCCCGGAGCGTATGGATGTCGGGATGAAAGGGGGCCGACGAACCCATCGCCGCATCGGTCGACATGGCGCCGGTGATCAAGGCCGCCTGGGCGGCGCGGTGCGCGCGGAACAGCCCGGCCAGCGCCAGCGCCGTCGAGGTCTGCGTGCCGTTGATCAGCGCCAGGCCTTCCTTGGCCGCCAGCACGACCGGGGCGAGCCCGGCACGAGCCAGCGCTTCGTGACCGCCAAGGCGTTCACCTTGGTAGAACGCCTCACCCTCGCCGATCATCACCGCCGTCATATGGGCGAGCGGCGCGAGGTCGCCGGAGGCGCCGACCGAGCCCTTTTCCGGGATCAGCGGGATGACGCCGCGCTCGAGCATCTGTTCGATCAGCCGGATCAGCTCGATCCGCACCCCCGAGGCGCCGCGCCCGAGCGAGACCAGCTTCAGCGACATGATCAGCCGGACGATGTTCTCAGCCAGCGGCGCGCCGACGCCGCAGCAATGCGACAGGATCAGGTTGCGCTGCAGGGTAGCGAGATCGGCCGCATCGATCTTGATCGAGGCGAGCTTTCCGAACCCGGTGTTGACGCCATAAACCGGAGCGTTCCCGGCGGCGATCTCAGCGATGCGGGCGGCGGCACGGTTGACCGCCGTATCGAACGAGGGATCGAGCACCGCCGGAGTGCCGTTCCAGAAAATCTCGGCCAGCGTCTCGAGCGAGACGCTTCCCGGGGTGAGGGTGATAGTCATGTTGCCTTGCCCTTGAAGATGCGGCGGTGCAGCGGGTTGAAGCCGATGCGGTAGGTGAGTTCGGCCACCGAGGTGGCGTTCCAGACGGTGAAGTCGGCGGATTTTCCCGCCTCGAGCGTGCCGGTCTCATCGAGCAGCCCCAGCGCCTGCGCTGCCGTCCGCGTCGTTCCGGCCATGCATTCGGTGACGGTCAGACCGAACAAGGTGGCCGCCATGTTCATGCCGAGCAGCAGCGAGGTGAGGGGGGACGTGCCCGGATTGCAGTCAGTTGCGACAGCGATCTCCACGCCATGCCGGCGCAGCGCGGCGACATCCGGCTTGTGCGTCTCGCGGATGGCGTAGAAGGCGCCTGGCAGCAGCACGGCCACGGTCCCGGCGTTCGCCATCGCCTCGGCGTCTGCATCGTCGATATACTCGAGGTGATCGGCCGACAGCGCCCCATAGCGGGTGGCGAGGCGCGTGCCGCCCAAGTGGCTCAACTGCTCGGCATGCAGCTTCACCGGCAGTTCAAGCTCCAGCGCCACGTCGAAAACCTGGGCCATCTCTTCGGGAGAGAAGGCGATGCCTTCGCAGAAACCATCGACGGCGTCGACCAACCCTTCGGCCTGCGCTGCCCTGAGGCCAGGTAGCACCACCTCGTCGAGATAGGCGGCGTTGCGCCCTTTGTATTCCTCAGGCGTGGCATGGGCGCCCAGATATGAGGTGACGACCCGTACCGCGCGGCGGTTGCCGAGCTCGCGTGCGGCGCGCAGCATGTTGAGTTCGGCCTCGATGCTGAGGCCGTAGCCCGATTTGATCTCGATGGTTCCGACACCCTCGCCGAGCAGCGTATCGAGGCGGGGCAGGGCTTGCTCGACCAGTTCTTCGACCGACAGCGCTCGGGTAGCGCGGACCGTCGAGACGATGCCGCCACCGGCTTTTGCAATATCGACATAGCTGGCGCCTTCGAGCCGCATCTCGAACTCACGGGCGCGGTTGCCGCCGTGCACGATGTGGGTGTGGCAATCGATCAGCGCCGGTGTCACCAGCCGGCCGCCGAGGTCGATGTCCTCGTAGGTGCCGTCAGGCGCTTCAGACGCGGCGCCGGCGAACACGATGCGCTCGCCCGAGGTGAGGATGACGCCGTTGTCGATCGGCTCGACCGATGGCGACGCCATCGTCACCAGACGGGCGTTCCGCCATAGTTTTACGTCGGCGTCGGGAGTGGGGATTGCTGCCGGCATTGCATGTCCGCTTTCAATCGTCCTAAAAGATGTATAGACATAATAGGGCCGATGACAAGAGCGTTTTTCCGTTGTCCCTTGTCCGTCTCGTCAGGATCGCTCGATGACCACGCTGTTTGCTGCCGCCGCCTTGCTCCCCACCGGTCTCGCTCGCGACGTCGCGATCGAGATCGAGAACGGGCGGATCGCTTCGGTGGAGCAGGGGAGTTCGCCGGCGGGCGCCGATGAGCGCCATGCGCTGTTGGCCCCGGCGATTCCAAACCTTCACAGCCACGCCTTCCAGCGCGCCATGGCCGGATTGACCGAGAAGCGCGGGCCGGGCGACGACAGCTTCTGGAGCTGGCGCACCGAGATGTATCGCTTCGCGTTGTCGATGACGCCCGATGACGTCGAGGCGGTGGCGGCCCAGCTTTACGTCGAAATGCTCGAGGCGGGTTTTTCGCGGGTTGGCGAGTTTCACTATCTGCATCACGACCCAGATGGGCGCCCCTACGCCAACGTCGCGGAAATGGCCGAGCGCATCGCCGCCGCCAGCGCCGAAACCGGCATCGGCCTCACCTTGCTGCCGGTGTTCTACGCGCATGCCGGCTTCGGCCCGAAACCGCCGGTCGAGGGACAACGGCGCTTCATCAACGACCCCGCGCGCTTCGCCGATCTCGTCGCGGCCTCGCGACGGGCGGTTACAGGGCTGGCCGGAGCGGTGGTGGGCATCGCGCCGCATAGTCTTCGCGCTGCCACCATCGCCGAGATCAACGAAATCCTGCCGCTCGCCGAGGGGCAGCCGGTTCACATCCATGTTGCCGAGCAGGTGCTGGAGGTGGAGGATTGCGTTGCGGCCACCGGCGCGCGCCCGGTCGAGTTGTTGCTCTCGAGTGCGCCGGTCGATCAGCGCTGGTGCCTGATCCATGCCACCCACCTGAGCGCCGATGAGGTGGCGGGCATCGCTGCCCGGCAAGCGGTCGCGGGTCTTTGCCCGATTACCGAAGCCAACCTCGGCGACGGCATCTTTGCCGGTGCCGCCTTCGTCGGCCAGGGCGGCCGCCTCGGCGTAGGGTCAGATTCGAACGTCCAGATCTCGCTGGCCGGCGAGTTGCGTCAGCTCGAATACAGCCAGCGCCTGGCGCAGCGTAGCCGCAATGTCATCGCAAGAGCCGGACGCTCGACGGCTGCCGAGCTGCTGAACCGCGTGGCAAGCGGCGGTGCACAGGCCCTCGGGGTCCGGTCGGGCATCGAAGCCGGCAACCCCGCCGACCTGGTTTCATTCACGGCCGCAGGTGCGCCTTATCTGCCGCCGGCCGATCAGCTCGACGCCTTCGTCTTCGCCTCCGGCGTATCGGTGGCGGACGTCTGGGTCGGCGGCAAAAAGCAGGTGACCGCTGGCAAACATGTTAAGGCCGATGCCATTCGCAGGCGTTTCGAGTCGACCATGCACCGCCTGCTCGGGGCTTGACCCCGCCGCTGGAACGTCGGTTAGCTTTGGTTTGAAGCACGGGATTGGATGAGCGTGAGCACACTAGTGACTGCCGAGCGTGACGCCGAAGCGGGCACGCTGCACCAGCGCATCCTCAATGACATCGAAGGCAAGATCGTTTCCGGGGAATGGCCGGTTGGCCACCGCATCCCGTTCGAAGTCGATCTTGCTCGCGAGTATGGCTGTTCGCGCATGACCGTGAACAAGGTCCTGACCCAACTGGCGCGGGCGGGGCTGATCGAACGGGTGAAAAAGAGCGGCAGCTTTGTCAGCCAGCCGCACACCCAGTCCGCGGTGCTCGAGATCAGCGACATTCGCAAGGAAGTGGAGTCGCTGAAGCTCCCCTATGCCTTCAACGCCTCGCGCGTGGTCCGACGCAAGGCCCAGGGCGCCGATCGCCTGCTGCTCGACGTGTCCGTGGGCACGCCCATCCTCGATATCACCTGTGTCCACCTCGCCGGCGGCAGGCCGTTCTGCCTCGAGCAGCGGCTGATCAACCTCGACGGTGTCGAGGGGGCCGACCGGGCGGATTTCACCAAGGTGGCGCCCGGTCAATGGCTGCTGAGCCAGGTGCCCTGGAGTTCGGCCGAGCACCGCATCCATGCGGCATCGGCGGACGCCGACACCGCGGAGCAGCTTGGCATCGACAAGGGGACGGCCTGCCTTGTGGTCGAGCGACGCACCTGGAGCGCCGGCAATGCCGTGACCCAGGTGCGGCTCACCTATCCCGGGGATCGTCACGCCCTGGTCGCCACCTTCACCCCGTCGTCGTGACCGCCCGGGCCCCGATCCGGGCTGAACGATATTATGTATAGACATGAGTTGCTGAAAGTGCTGATACTCGCCAACTGCATCTCTGGGAGGAGGCTGCATGTCTAGCAAGTCGGCCTTTGACCTCACGGGAAAGCGCGCCCTGGTGACCGGCGGCAGCCGGGGCCTGGGGCAGGGGATAGCCGTGGCGCTCGCGGCGGCCGGCGCAGAAGTCTGCGTCACGGCCCGGGCCAGCTCCGGCCTCGATGCGACGCTGAGCCAGCTGGCGAAAGCGGGCACGCCCGGTCGTGCGCTCGAGCTCGATGTCAGGGACGTCACCGGCATTGGCGATGCGATCGGTCAGCTGGATGCGACCTGGCCCATCGACATCCTGGTGAACAATGCCGGCTTCGAAAGCGTCGCGCCCTCGCTCGATGTCGACGAAGCCCTGTGGGACAGCATCGTCGACACCAACCTCAAGGGCAGCTTCTTCTGCGCCCAGGCGGTGGCACGCGGCATGGCATCGCGCGGTCGCGGCGGCTCGATCATCAACCTCTGTTCGTTGACCTCCTCTGTCGGCGTCCCCACCGCTGTTCCCTACGGTTCATCGAAATCCGGGCTGCTCGGCATGACCCGCGCCCTGTCGGCGGAATGGGCCCGGCATGGCATCCGGGTGAATGCCATCGCGCCGGGATACTTCCGTACCGAAATGACGGAAGGATTCTATGCCGACGAGGCCTGGGCCACCGGTATGCTGGGCAAAATCCCGCAGGGTCGCTTCGGCCTGGCCGAGGATGTCGGCGGCCCGGTGGTGTTTCTCGCGAGTGCCGCATCGGCCTATGTGACCGGACAGTGCCTGGCGATCGATGGAGGCTACCTTGCCTCGATCTGACGGCCATCGTGCACAATCCTTGTGCAACTCGAGAAACTGCACAAGTCGTGTTGACTCGTCGGTCGATATGTATAGACATGATGGCCGCGACGGCTACGGCGGGGGCTGGGCATGAACGATCCGAGGGGTACGCATGACTGTTGAAGCCGGCATCGATGGCCGACCTGCCCAGGCAACCCGCGTGGCCGTATCGGTGCGCAACGTCAATATGACTTTCGCGGAGTTTCATGCCGTCAAGGAAGCATCCTTCGATCTCGAGGACGGGCGCTTCCTCACCATCCTGGGGCCCTCCGGGTCCGGCAAGACCACGCTGTTGCGGATGATCGCCGGCTTCCAGAAGCCCAGTTCCGGCGAGATCTTCATCAACGGCAAGCCGGTCAGCGCCACGCCGCCGCACAAGCGCTCGATCGGCATGGTGTTCCAGAAGCTGGCGCTGTTTCCCCACATGACGGCGGCCGAGAATGTCGCCTTCCCGCTGAAGATGCGCCGCTTCGATGCGACCACTATCCCGGAGCGCGTGCAGCGCTATCTCGATCTCGTCCACCTCGGCGGCTACGCCGATCGCCGCATCCACCAGCTTTCCGGCGGCCAGCAGCAGCGTGTTGCCATCGCGCGCGCCCTGGTGTTCGAGCCCGATCTGCTGCTGCTCGACGAGCCGCTTGCGGCGCTCGATCGGAAGCTGCGCGAGGAGATGCAGCTCGAGTTCCGCCGCATCCAGCGCGAACTCGGTGTCACCACCATCAACGTCACCCACGACCAGCGTGAGGCGCTCGTCGTTTCCGACGAGGTGATCGTGATGGACAAGGGCGTCATCCAGCAGAAGGCGCCACCGTCTG
>JAEUMC010000996.1 GCA_016793415.1 Devosia sp.
ACGGAGCGTTCAAGCAGTATGACGGGGTCAACTACCACGCCCGTGACATGGCGGTGGTGCGGGCGCGCTTTGCCGAAGCGCGGGTGATCCTCTCTTCGGCGACGCCGTCGGTGGAGAGCCGGAACAATGCCAACCAGGGGCGCTACAAGCATGTGCTCCTGACCTCGCGCTTTGCTGAGGCCGGTATGCCCGATATCGCGCCGATCGATATGCGCGAGGAGCCGCCCGAAAAGGGGCAGTGGATCGCGCCGAAGCTGGCGCGCGAGGTGTTTGCGACGCTCGATCGGGGTGAGCAGGCGCTGCTGTTCCTCAACCGGCGGGGCTATGCGCCGCTGACGCTGTGCAAGGCATGCGGGCATCAGTACCAGTGTCCGGATTGTTCGGCCTGGCTGGTCGAGCACCGCTTCCGCGGCGTGTTGATGTGCCACCATTGCGGGCACGAACAGCGGGTGCCCAAGGCCTGCACCGAGTGCGGCGCGGTCGACTCGCTGACCCCGATCGGGCCGGGAATCGAGCGGGTGGCCGAGGAAGCAGCGGAGCGCTTCCCGGGCGCCCGCATGGTGATCCTCTCCTCCGACATGGGCTCGAACCAGCAATTGCGAGAGCGCTTCGCCGAGATCGAGCGCGGCGAATACGACCTGGTGGTGGGCACGCAACTGGTGGCCAAGGGGCACCATTTCGAGAAGCTGACGCTGGTCGGGGTACTCGACGCCGATCTGGGGCTCGACCGCGGCGACCCGCGCGCGGCGGAGCGGACGTTTCAGATCCTGACCCAGGTGACCGGGCGCGCCGGCCGGGCCAACCGGGCGGGCAAGGCGTTCCTCCAGACCTATCATCCCGAGCATCCGGTGATGAAGGCGATGGTCCGGGGCGATCGCGAGGCGTTCTACAAGCACGAGCTCATGGCGCGCGAGGCGGGCGGGTTGCCGCCGTTCGGGCGACTGGCAGCGCTGATCGTTTCGGCCAACGAGCACGATCCGGCCTTTGCCTATGCCAAGCAGTTGCTCAGCGTCGCGCCGCTGGCCGAGGGGTTGAAGCTGTTCGGCCCGGCCGATGCGCCGATCTCGATGATCCGCGGTCGGCATCGGGTGCGGCTCCTGGCGCAGTCGGGCAAGGACTTCGATCTCTCGGGCTATGTGCGGTTCTGGCTGGAGCAGGCGCCCAAGACCACCGGGAACCTCAGGGTGCAGGTGGATATCGACCCGCAGAGTTTTCTGTAGCGACGGCGGTAAGGCCCGCTTACCCGCCGCTCCGAGTTTGATCGGACGGAGCGGGTGAGGGGGGCATAAGCAACTCCCTGCGCCCTCTTAGATACTGCCGCTCGGCTTCACTGCTGGAGAGCAAGATCGCCTGGTCATAGTGCGTGCTTGCCTCGGCGTTCTGAGCGAGCCGCGCGTGCAGGTCGGCACGGACGGCGTGGTAGGGCTGGTAGCGCTCCAGCTCCGCGGCCAGCGGCAGCAGTTGGGCGAGAGCGTCGGCCGGACCGCAGGTGTAGGACAGGGCAACCAGGCGGTTCAGCGCGAAGACCGGGTTGGGCCGGCGGCGGAGGAG
>JAEUMC010000007.1 GCA_016793415.1 Devosia sp.
AAGAAAAAACCCCGAAACACAGAGGTTTCGGGGTTCAGTTCATGCGGGGTTGGTGCCGCATTTTTCAGCAACAGGTCTTTGGGTGCCCCCGTGCCGAATTGAGAGGCAGGTCAGACGATCCAGTCCGACGATGCCAATAGGGATTCGAGCGTTGCGCCATTGAGGGCCATGACGAGCGGATCGCCATGCGCATCGGCGACGCGGATCTCGACGTGGTAGCCGCTGCCATCGACATCGATACCGAGCGTATCGAAGCTGTCGCCGCCGCTTGCCGCCGCCTCGCGGAACGCTGCGAGGAAGGCCTCGGGCGAGGCGAAGCTGGTCAGCCCGGTGTCGAGCCGGTCGCCGGAGCGCAGCGAAAAATCCTCGACGGTGTCGCGACCGGCCGAGAACACGAAAGTGTCGGCGCCCGAACCGCCGTTCAGCAGGTCGTCGCCTGCGCCACCGAACAGCCGGTCGTTGCCGGCCTGGCCATAGAGATCGTCGCTGCCATCGCCACCTGACAGGTAGTCATTGCCGCCACGGGCGAAGAAGCGGTCGTCGCCACCGAAGCCGAACAGCTCGTTGTCGGCATCATTGCCGGTGAAGCTGTTGTTTGCGCCGTTGCCGAAACCGTTGATGGCGCGGTCGCCGGCCAGTTCGAGCGCCTCGTTCTCGTCGCCGAGCACATAGCTGGTCGAGGCGACGATGCGATCATAGCCACCGCCCGACAGCACCACGTCATGCACCGAGGTCACGGTGATGCGGTCGGCGTCGTCGGAGCCGAAAAAAGTGGTCGGCAAGTCAGTGAGCGTCGATGCTGCCACCGTGCCATCGGCAAAGCGGAACGCCTCGATGCCGCCGACGATGTCATAACCGCCACCGGCCTTGTGGACGACGAAGCGGCCGGAGAGGTCGCGGGTCAGGGTGTAGTCGTCACGCTCGCCGGCATAAGCCAGCACATCGGTGCCGAGCCCGCCGTCGATCACGTCGTTGCCCTTGGAGGCGAATACCAGGTCATCACCCTTCTCGGCGTAGAGCCGGTCGCTGCCATTGCCGCCGACGAGGATGTCGGCCCCGGCCCGAGCGTAGAACTCGACGCCGCTATCGTTGGCGACCAGCAGCTCGCTCTTGTTGGTGCCTTTGACCACGTCGAAGGTGACGGTGTTGGCGTGGGCGTTGGTAGGGGCGCCGTAGCTGGTGCCCTCGTCATTCACGAACAGCGTCGGCGACAGGTAGGTAGCTTCGAGCTCGGTGCGTTCCGAGCTCAGCACGGTGACGATGTTGTCGTGGTCGTCACCGCCGTGGAAATTGATGTCGCGATTGGTCTCGCGCACCTGGATGGTGTTGTTGGCCTCGCTGGTCCAACTGGCGAACAGCACGGCGTGGCGGGTGTCGAAGGCTTCGAGTCCGACCAGCTGGCTGTCGTAAAGTGCCTTGAGCTGGAAAGCGTAGCCGTTGCCGCCATCGCCCTTGTTCACGGCGCCATCGACCGAGAGGTTCGAGGCCTCGAGGAAGATCGACTGGGCGAAGGTGAAGCCGTTGGAAGGCGCGTTGTCGATGGCGATATCGAACAGTTTGACGTGGCTGGTGCCTGACAGCGAGATCACGTTCGAGCGGTCGAACGAGGCTTCGACATTGCTGAAGTTGCCCGGATCCTGCTCGGCGAGGCCGGATTGGATGGTGAAGCCGCCGAGCTTGACGTTCTCGGCCACCTCGATCTTCTGCACCGAGGCAATGGTGGAGAAATCGAAGGCCAGCCCATTGGTCAGCCGCACGGTGTTGCCGTTGACCGAGGCGACCTCGACCATCGAGGTGCGGAGCGGCTTGTCTTCGCGCCACTCGGTGTCGCCGATCGAATCCAGATATTCGGGGGTGTTCTCGAGCTCGATCCACAGGTGATCGCCGGCCTGAAGCCCCGAGGCGTCGGCCAGGTGCAGGTACATCGAGCCTTCCGCTGCCGGCTCGTCCAGCGCGAATTCTCCAGAGTAGCTTGGGACGTCGATGATGCCGCCGACCTGGAAGGCGCCGCCGGCGCGAGCATTGCCGACGAGTTCGATGGTGGTTGCGCCCGAGCCAGTGCCCATCACCGTGATGTCGTCGCGGTTGATGACGACGGTCTCGTTGAACTCGAAGGTGCCGGCGCCCATCAGAATGGTTTCGCCTGCC
>JAEUMC010000066.1 GCA_016793415.1 Devosia sp.
CACCTGCTGCCGACCGTCGCGCAACACCCGCGACAGCTTGATGGCGCCGCGGGTGACATTGGCATAGCCGACTTCACCGCTCTCGATCGTCAGTGTCTCGCCCGGGCCATGCCGGGTGCGGCGGGCCTGGCCGGCAAGACGCAGCAGTTCGCTGGGGTCCAGCACCTCGCAAAGCCCGCCATGCCGCACCTGGCAGGATCGGCAGTGTACTGGCGTCGCCGGGTCGGCGTCTTGAGGTCTGGTCATCGGTGCCCCCGCAAAAGGTCCACCGTTTCCTCGCACGTCCCGACATGCGCCGATTGATCGAGATCAAGAACCTGCCGCCCGCCGGCTGCCACAAGACCGCTGGAGGTTCCGATGTCCAATTCCCTTGCCAGTCGCGCCGCGCGGCCCGTTCCGCGCTACACCAGCTACCCCACCGCACCGCATTTCCATGCCGGCGTCACCTCTGCCGATTATGCCGGCTGGTTGGGTGCGCTGCCGGCCGGGACCGACCTGTCGCTGTATGTGCACATCCCCTTCTGCGATCGGCTCTGCTGGTTCTGCGGCTGCCACACCAAGCAGGTGCTGCGCTATGACCCGATCGCCGCCTATCTGCCGGCGGTGCAGCTCGAGATGGAGGAGGTGGCGCGTCGGCTCGACGGGCGTGGTGGCGCGACGGCGCTGCACCTCGGCGGTGGGTCGCCCTCGATGCTCAGGCCCGATGACCTGATCGCGCTGGCACAGCGGGCGCGGCAACTGTTCCGTCCCCGTCCGGATTTCGAGTTCAGCATCGAGATCGACCCCAACGACATGACCGAGGACCGCTACGACGCCTTCGCGGCGGCCGGCGTCAGCCGGATCAGTATCGGGGTGCAGGATTTCGACCCCAAGGTGCAGCAGGCAATCAACCGCCTGCAGAGCTTCGAACAGACCCGGGCAGTGGTCGAAGGCATGCGCCAACGCGGCGTCGCCTCGGTGAACCTCGATGTGCTCTATGGGTTGCCGCACCAGACGGTCGGCTCTGTCGAAGCCACGATCGAGCAGGCGCTGGCGCTGGCTCCAGACCGGCTGGCGTTGTTCGGCTATGCGCATGTGCCATGGATGAAGACGCATCAGCGGATGATCGACGAGACCCTGCTTCCCGACGCGGCTGAGCGATTGCGGCAATCGACGGCGGCGGCGGCGCGCATCGTGGCCGCCGGCTATGTGGCGATCGGCCTCGACCATTTTGCGAGGCCCACCGACCGGCTCGCCATCGCCGCCGCTGCAGGGCAGCTCCGCCGCAACTTCCAGGGCTACACCACCGACGCCGCTCCGGCGCTGATCGGCCTGGGCGCCTCCTCGATCGGCAGCCTGCCGCAGGGGTATGTGCAGAACGTCACCGCCACCGGCGAGTACATCCGCGCCATCAAGGCGCGCGGACTCGCCACTGCCCGCGGCATCGCGCTCAGCAGCGAAGACCGCATGCGCGGCTGGGTGATCGAGCGGCTGATGTGCGATCTCAACATTTCGATCGCCGAGTTGCGTCACCGCTTCGGCGCCGCCGCCGAGGCGGTGCTGATCGAGATGGCCTATGCGGCGCAGGGCGATGCGGACGGCATCGTCGAGTTCGATGGCCGCCGCTTCGCCATCACCGAAGCCGGCCGCCCCTATGTCCGCTCGGTCGCAGCAGCGTTCGACACCTATCTCGGCACCGGCGCCGGCCGGCATTCGGTGGCGGTGTAGGGACAACAAGCGAAATCCCGGCGCTCGTGGGGAGGGGCTTCACCCCCCTCGGGACTCTACTTAGGGGCATCCCTAAGACGCCGACCGGAATTTCGGATTCTGGTGCAGAAGCTAGGTTCGCCCCAGCAAACAACGGGGCGACAAGATGCAGATCCAGCCGAGCTTCAGGGTTCCTCGCGGCAACGACGCAACGTCGGGCGTTTCGGAACTGCTTGAGGTGATGCAGCCTGCCGCCGTCACCTTCTATCCCACCGATTCCACCATCTACGCCCAGGGCGACGATGCCGGGCCGCTCTACCTGGTCGAGTTCGGCATGGTGCGCATCTGCCGGATGAGCGCCGATGGTCGACGGCTGGTCAGCGCCTTCCATTCGGCAGGCGAGGTCTTCGGTTTCGAAGCCGCCAGCCAGCATGATTCGTTTGCCGAGAGCGTCGACGGCGCCGGTATCCGGGTGCTGCGCCCCAGTTGCGGCGAACAGCCCACCGGCAGCGTGCTCAAGCTGGCGCTCAAGAGCCTGGCGCGGACGCAACACCACCTGATGCTGCTCGGCCGCTGTAGCGCCAACGAGCGCATGGCCGCATTCCTCCTCGATCTGGCTGATCGCCAGGGTGACGAGGCATCGGTCTACCTGCCGATGCAACGCTATGACATCGCCGACTATCTCGGCAT
>JAEUMC010000071.1 GCA_016793415.1 Devosia sp.
CGGATCGTGGACAGGGTCCAGCCGTTCGGATCGGTCGGGCTGACGCCGTAGTTGAACACCGGCTTGTTGGCGTTGCCACGGTAGTCGTAGCTGTAGCCCTTGACGTTGAGCTTGTCCATCATGATGGTCGCCTGGACCGGATTGTCATGCTTGGACCGCGAGGTGCCGACCCTGCCGCTGAGGGTGAAGGCATCTGTCAGCCTGTGCTCGCCGTCGAGGCTGACCTGGTAGAAATCCGTGCTCCATTCGTCGTGGCGGTTCTCGGCGCGGATATCGACGTTGTCCATCTGCGCGTAGACCAGGGCACCGTTGCGCACCTCGCCGGCATTGACCAGGATTTCCCGCTTGCCCAGTGCGTCCGACTTGCTCAGGCCATTGGCCTCGATGTACTTCTCGTCGCGCTGGGCGTCGATCTTCGAGTACAGCGCATCGAGGCTGAAAGTGGTGCGGTCGCTGGGCTTGAACTGCAGCGAGCCGGTCACGCCCAGACGCTTCTGGTCGTGCTCCATCAGCGTGTAGCGGGGGAACCGCGGCGCATACACGTCGGACTTCAACGCCTCCTTGAACGCGGAGTTCGGATTGAAGCCGCCATTGGTGGTGCCGCCGGCCCAGCGCACGGTGCCGGTGCCTTCCTCCACGGTCTCGCGCTCGGAGTACGCCACCGACAGCAGCGCGCCGACCTTGCCGTCGGCCCAGCTGTTGGCGATCAGGCCGGCGAAACGCGGCATCGCCGCCTGCGAGGCGTCGTTGTAGGCGGTCTGCACGTTGGTCACGAGGGTGAAGCCGTCATAGTCGAACGGCCGCGCGGTACGCAGGTCCACGGTGGCGCCGAGCGAGCCTTCCTCGACGTCGGCCGAGGCGGTCTTGCGCGCGATCAGCTGCGAGAACAGATCCGAGGCGAATACGTTGAAATCGAAGCCGCGGCTGCGGTTGGTGCCGCCCTGGCCGTCGCTGCTGCCGACGGTGCTCAGCGCTTCCATGCCGTTGATGCGCACGCGGGTGAAATCCGGGCCCAGCCCGCGCACGGTGATCTGGCGGCCTTCGCCGCCATCGCGGGTGATGACCACGCCGGGGATACGCTGCAGCGATTCGGCCAGGTTGCTGTCGGGGAACTTGCCGATGTCCTCGGCGACCACGGCGTCGACCATGCCGGCTTCGCCGCGCTTGATGTCCAGCGCCTTCTCGACACTGGCGCGGTAGCCGGTGACGGTCACGGTGTCCAGTTCGGTGGCGGCGGCGCCTGCGTCCTGGGCGGCGGCGGCGCCGGCCTGCAGCGCCAGCGCGATCGACAATGCGAGCAAGGTAACCGGTGTCTTTTTCTGCTTGCTGTGTGGATACATGTGTTTCCCCCTCTCCAAAGGTTTACATGCGAAGCGGCGATTCCTGTAGTGCCAAAGGCATATGACACCGCTGGTCAAAACCGAAAGTAACAGGAGCTCCGGGAGGGAGCATCTTGCACTGCAACAGGCGGGGAAATGACCGCAACCCCTTGTCTTTGGGACATTACGGCGCCGATATCGACAGGGACAAGGGACATTTCGGCGTGTATGACACCGATGGTCAAACTATCGTGCCATCATTCCCGCCCGTGTAGACCGCGACAGGAGTCCCGATGAGTTCCCCCCGTGTTGTCTGTTTCGGCGAGCTGCTGCTGCGGCTCGGCGCCCCCGGCCACCAGCTGCTGCTGCAGACCCCGGCGCTGGAGGTGCATTGCGGTGGCGCCGAGGCCAACGTCGGCGTCTCGCTGGCGCACTTCGGCCATGACGTGGCGATGGTCAGCGTGG
>JAEUMC010000087.1 GCA_016793415.1 Devosia sp.
CCGCTTGCGCAGCGCCAGCTGCAGCGACCGTGCGAGCTTGTCGCGATCGAACGGCACCTTGCGGCCGGACTTCTTGACCACCAGCAGCTCGCGCAGCTGCACGCGCTCGAAGGTGGTGAAACGGCCGCCGCAGGCATTGCAGATCCTGCGGCGGCGGATGGCGTTGGAGTCCTCGGTCGGTCGGCTGTCCTTGACCTGCGTATCGTCGTTTCCGCAATAGGGGCAGCGCATCGTCAGGCTCCAGTAATGCTCCGCTCGAGCGAAGCTATGCTCAGTCGGCGTAAATCGGGAAGCGCGAGGTCAGGGCTTTGACCTTCTCGCGCACCGCCGCTTCCACAGCGGCGTTACCCTCATCCGAGTTGGCCTCGCGCAGGCCATCCAGCACCTCGACGATCAGCTTGCCGATCTCGCGGAACTCGGCTTCGCCGAAACCACGGCTGGTCGCCGCCGGGGTGCCGAGACGGACACCGGAGGTGACGAACGGCTTTTCCGGATCGAACGGGATGCCGTTCTTGTTGCAGGTGATGTAGGCGCGGCCGAGGCCGGCTTCCGCCCGCTTGCCGGTGGCGTTCTTCTTGCGCAGGTCTACCAGCATCAAGTGGTTGTCGGTGCCGCCGGACACAACGTCGAGGCCGTTCTCGATCAGCGTTGCGGCAAGCGCGCGCGCATTGGCCACCACCTGGCGGGCGTAGGCCTTGAACTCAGGCTGCAGCGCTTCCTTGAAGGCGACGGCCTTGGCGGCGATGACATGCATCAGCGGCCCACCCTGCAGGCCCGGGAACACCGCCGAGTTGATCTTCTTGGCGATCGTCTCGTCGTTGGAGAGGATCATGCCGCCGCGCGGGCCGCGCAGCGATTTGTGCGTGGTGGTGGTCGTGACATGCGCATGCGGCACCGGCGAAGGGTGCACGCCGCCGGCGACGAGGCCCGCAATATGGGCCATGTCGACCATCAGGTAAGCCCCGACTTCATCCGCGATCTCACGGAAACGCGCCCAGTCCCACACTCGGGAATAGGCGGTGCCGCCGGCGAGGATCAGCTTGGGCTTGTGCTCGCGGGCCTTCTGCGCCACCTCGTCCATGTCGAGCAGGTGGTCGTCCTGGCGCACGCCGTAGGACACGACCTTGAACCACTTGCCGCTCATGTTGACGGGCGAACCATGCGTCAGGTGACCGCCCGAATTGAGGTCGAGACCCATGAAGGTGTCGCCCGGCTCGAGCAGCGCCAGGAACACCGCCTGGTTCATCTGCGAGCCCGAGTTCGGCTGGACGTTGGCGAAGTTGGCGCCGAACAGCTGCTTGGCCCGTTCGATCGCCAAGTTCTCGGCGATATCGACATACTGGCAGCCGCCGTAATAGCGCTTGCCCGGGTAACCCTCGGCATACTTGTTGGTCATGATCGAGCCCTGGGCCTCGAGCACGGCCTTGGACACGATGTTCTCCGACGCGATCAGCTCGATCTCGTGCTGCTGCCGGCCGAGCTCCAGCTTGATGGCCTCGGCGATCTCGGGATCGGTCTCGCTGAGCGTGTTGGTGAAGAAGCGGGGAAACAGCGGAAGGGATGTGGCGGCGCTCATTGGGCGTCTCCCGGGGCAGAAGGATTGGGGTTTCGGCTGGCGTGCGTGTAGCACGCTGGCACAAGCGATTCCAAGCTGACGACAGCCTGGCCATATCTGTGGATCGTCCGGTTCATGCGGGCTCCCATGAGGTTGCGAGGGGTGCCCAGGCGAGCGGCAAGTGCTCGTTCGCGTTCCCCGATGGTGCCCCATCTGATCTCGCCAGTCGCGCGAACGGCTTCTTATCGCAGAGTTGCCGGAGCTGTGAAAGCCCCTGCCCGCTGCTGCGGGCAACTATGCCGGCATCGCCGCGTTGTCTGGGCAAGCGTCAGCTCAACAAGAAGACCAGGAGTCCTCACATGAAAAAGCTCGCTTCCGCCATCGTCGCCACCGGTCTGGCCGGCATGATGATGATCCCTGCCCCGGCCAGCGCCGCCTCGGTCAACATCAGCATCGGCGCGCAGCAGCGCTATGTTTCGGAACGCTGCATGGAGCACCCGAACTGGCGCGGCTGCGACGACTGGCGTCGCAACCATAGCCGCTGGGGCAACAACGACTATCGCAACTGGTATCGCTGGAACCAGCCGAACCTGGGCAGCGTCGCCGCCGGCATCTTCGGCTTTGCGGTCGGTGCGGCCATCGTCGGCAGCATGAACCGCAACGTCGATCGTTACGACCGATACGACAGCCACGTTGCAGCCTGTGAAGCGCAGTATCGCTCGTACAACGCCGAGACCGACATGTTCCTCGGCTATGACGGCCGCTATCACCGCTGCAACCTCTGAATGCAGCGGCCGGGGCGCCCACGCGGCGCCTCGGCCTAGCCCCTGGGTGGCCTGAGGAAGTGCACCAGCCGCCCGCAACCGGGCGCCAGGTCCATCCAGTGCGATATGTCGCAGTCGATGACCGCGATGCCGCCGGTCGGAAAGTTCCCCAGCGCCTCGCCGCCGGCGCTCAGCGCCAGCGCCGATTGCTCGGTTGCGCTGTTGTGCCCGACCAGCAGCACAACCTTCGCATCACCGCCCTGCGCGGCGATCAGGCCGAGATAATCATGGTCGCGGCGATCGTAGACCGCGTCGCTCCAGATCAGGTCCGGTTGCAGCCGGTCGGCCGGCAGCCGGGCCAGCGCCAGCTCCAGCGTTTCGCGGGTGCGGCGTGACGTGGAGCAGATGATGCGGTCGGGCAGCCAGCCATGCTTGACGACCGTCTCGCCGATCCAGGCCGCGGCCACCATGCCCCGCAGCGCCAGCGGCCGCTCGAAATCGGCGAGCCCCGGATCGTCCCAGGCGGATTTGGCATGACGAACGAGGATCAGGCGAAGCATCCGCCCGATCGTACCCGAAGCCTCGGCCAAGGCAATCGCGGCGCGGCCATGGCTCTCCGTCCGCTTCGCGGCGCTCTGCAACGCTAAACTGCGGGGATGCGGCCTTGCTGCGCCCCCGGTTTGAGGCCGAGTCGCTATAGTGCGAAAATGATTCGCATGACTGAGACCACCCGATGAGCGACGATCCGGATACCCTTCCGCCCGATG
>JAEUMC010000088.1 GCA_016793415.1 Devosia sp.
GCTGCGCATCAACGTCGTGATCAACTGGGTGCGCCGCCGGCTCGGCCTCACCTACTGGTCGCTCTCGGCCTGGGCCAAGCACAAGGTGAAGAACGCCGTCAGCGTCATCGGTCGTTTCGAAGAAGCTCTGACCCTCGAAGCGCGCGAGAGCGGCGCCGACGGCGTCATCTGCGGCCACATCCACTATGCCGATATGCACGAGCGGCTGGGCATCCACTACGTCAACACCGGCGATTGGGTGGAAAGCTGCACTGCCGTCTGCGAGACGCACGAGGGCGTGCTGGAACTGGTCCGCTGGACCGAGACGCCACTGCCGCGCAAGCCGCGCCGGCTGCGGCTGCGTCGCGCCCCGGCTGTACCGGGGCAGTAAGCTCACATCGCGGCTGGGGCCCACCCCCACCCTTGATCCCTCCCCACAAGGGGGAGGGAGACATTTGAACCGAAGCATTGCGGCTATCGCCTCCCTCCCCCTTGTGGGGAGGGAATGAGGGTGGGGGTGGCCCCGCGCCCCATCGTCCCTGTGTGACAGTCGGCGCTCGCCCGTCATCCCACCGTCACACCCCATTCGCAGCCCTGTCACCCGACTCCCGTAGACCCCAGCCATCGCTTGCCGATGGATGGGTCCGATGTGCAAGGTTCTGATCGTCACCGACGCCTGGTTGCCGCAGACCAACGGCGTCGTCCGCTGTCTCGAGGCCGTTGGCCGGGAACTGATGGCACGTGGCCACGAGGTGAGCTACCTCACTCCCGAAGGCTTCTGGACCTTCCCGATGCCGACCTATCCCGAAATTCGGCTCTCGCTGGTCACTCCGATGACCATCGGGCAGGTCATTGCCCGCGAGGCGCCGGAACACATTCACATTGCCACCGAAGGGCCACTCGGGCTGCTGGCGCGGTTCGTCTGTCTCGAGCAGGGGCTGGCCTTCACCACCAGCTACCACACCCGCTTCCCCGAATACGTTGCAGCGCGCATGCCGATCCCGACCGAGTGGACCTATGGCTTCCTGCGCTGGTTCCATGGCCCGGCGGCGGCGACGCTGGTGCCGACCGCCTCCATGCAGGAGGAGCTTGCCGCCCGCCAGTTCGGCCACACTCGGCTCTGGACCCGCGGCGTCGATCATTCGCGCTTCTCACCTGGGCCCAAAAGCGAGTTCCTCGAACTGCCCGGCCCGCACCTGCTCTATGTCGGGCGGGTCGCCGTGGAGAAGAACGTCGAGGCGTTTCTGAAGCTCGATGTGCCCGGCACCAAGATCATCGTCGGCGATGGTCCGGCCCGCGCCGATCTCGAGGTGCGCTATCCCGATGCGGTGTTCCTCGGCCTCAGAACTGGCGAGGAGCTGTCTCGGCTCTATCGCTCGGCCGACGTCTTCGTCTTTCCCAGCCGCACCGACACCTTCGGCAACGTCATGATCGAGGCGCTCGCCTCGGGCGCACCCGTCGCCGCCTATCCGGTCACCGGGCCGCGCGATATCCTTACCGACCCCTCGTGCGGGGCGCTCGACGAGGATCTCGGCTTCGCCGTGATCCGTGCGCTGACCCTCAGCCGCGATGCCGCTCGGGCTCATGCCCTGGGCTTCACCTGGTCGCGCTGCGCCGACATCTTCCTCGCGGCGCTGGTGCCGGTGCGTCAGGCTGCGGCCTAAGCGGCATTAGCGCACCACGTAACGCTCATTAACGCCGAGCCGGTTGATCTTTCTCTGCCCGCTCTGCACTGTCCGCCCGTGCGGCGGATTCTCCCGCCCGGAGCACACCCGGATGTCGTCGACCACCATCGCCCCGCGCATCTCGCCCGAGCTGCGCGCCGCGATCTTTCATTTCACCGTCTTCGGCAGCACCGGCGTCGCCTCGGTCTATCTGGGCATCTGGCTGATCAACCACGGCATCAGCGCCGAAGAGATCGGCATCATCAACGCCGCGCCGCTGGTCGCCATGCTGCTGGTGAACCAGCTGGTCGGCCGCATCGCCGATCGCATGCCGGATTGGCGCGGCGTCATAATCGTGCTGTCGCTGATTGCGGGACTGGTGCCGATCGGCTTGTTCTTCGTCTCCGGCTTCTGGGGCATCCTCGGCATCTGGATTTTCTCGGTGATGCCGGCCTTTGCCCTCGTTCCCATTGTCGATGCCGCGACGCTCAGGATGACGCAGCGGCGTGGCACCGATTTCAGCGCGGTGCGCGCCTGGGGCACCGTCGGCTTCATGGTGGCGACGCTGTGCAGCGGGCCGCTGATCGCCTGGCTTGGCGACGGGGCGTTCGTGCCGGTCTTCGTCGCCTTTGCGCTGCTGCGCGCGGCGCTCGCGTTCCAGCTGCCGCAGTTCCGCTCCGGTGAGGATCGCGCCGCGACCAGGAAGGGTGCGAGCCGCCTGCGCGAAGTCCTGAAACCCTGGTTCCTGATGGGCCTCGTCGGCCTCAGCATCCTCTATTCGACCCATAGTGCGATGAGTGCGTTTGCGGCCGTGTTGTGGACGGAGCAGGGCATCTCCCCCGGCCTGATCGGCCCACTCACCGCCACCATGGCCGCTGCCGAAGCGGCGATGATGTTCGTGTGGAGCCGGCTGAAGCTCAAGGTTTCAGCCCGTCACATCATCATCCTGGCCTGTCTCGTTGCTGCCTTCCGCTGGACCGCGATGGCGTTCTCGCCGCCGGTCTGGGTGCTGTTCGGGCTGCAGCTCCTGCACTCCATCACCTTCGCCATGGGCTATCTGGGCGGCATCTATTTCCTTGCGAACTGGACCAGCGACGACATTGCCGCCGAGGCACAGGGCTTCTCCTACGTGCTGCAGCAGGCCCTGTCGGTGGTGGCGATCCTCGCCATGGGGTGGTTCGTGGCCGCCTTTGGTCCAATGGCGTGGCTGTTCGTCGCGGCCTATGCCGTTCTCGGGGCGCTTTGCGTGGTGCTCTCCCTGAGATTGCAGCCCCCAACCGCGCACCCGATCACGTCGGACCAGCTGAGCGTAGCCGATCCGGCCCCCTGAGGTTTG
>JAEUMC010000737.1 GCA_016793415.1 Devosia sp.
CGCCGAGTTTCTCGCGCCCTACAGCCCTGAGACCACAAGGCCGCAATACACCTACGCGCCGCCGCAGGGCATCAACCTGTTCGCGCCGACTGCCGAGGGCGGTTGGGAGTTCAACTTCCACGCCGCGGGCTACGACATCACCGTCGACACCGAGGCGATGCGGCGGACCTTCACCGCCAACCCGGACAAGATCATTCCGCTCGGGCTGTGCGTCACCGGCCAGCCCTATCGCCTGCTCGGTCTGTTCGACACCGACATCCACCTGATCGGGGCAACCGACCCCAAGGAGGTGGTGTACCTCCTCGGCAGCGACCGGCTGGGGCGCGACGTGCTGAGCCGGCTGATCCACGGCACCCGCATCTCGATGTCGATCGGGCTGGTCGGCGTGGTGATCTCGCTCGTCCTCGGCGTCTTCTTCGGCGGCATCTCCGGCTACTATGGCGGCTGGCTCGACAGCATCATCCAGCGGCTGATCGAGGTGATCAGCGCCATGCCGACCATCCCGCTCTGGATGGGGCTGGCGGCGGCGATCCCCCTGACCTGGGGACCGATCGAGGTCTATTTCACCGTCACCGCCATCGTCTCGCTGCTCGGCTGGACCTCATTGGCGCGCGAGGTGCGCGGCCGCTTCTTCTCGCTGCGCAACGAGGATTTCGTCACCGCGGCGCGGCTCGACGGGGCAGGGGAGATGCGCATCATCTTCCGCCAGATGCTGCCCTCGATGACCAGCCACATCCTCGCCATGGTGACCCTGGCGGTGCCGGCCATGATCATCGCCGAGACCTCGCTCTCCTTCCTCGGCGTCGGGCTGAAGCCGCCGGTGGTGAGCTGGGGCGTGCTGCTGCAGGACGCCCAGAACCTCCGCGCCATCACCAGCGCCCCCTGGCTGCTGTTCTGGCCGGCTTTGTTCGTGATGGTGGCGGTGCTCTCGTTCAACTTCCTCGGCGACGGGCTTCGAGATGCGGCGGATCCCTATGACAACTGAACCCGGCATCGTCCTCTCGGTCCGCGATCTCACGGTGGATTTCGCCCAGCGCCAGGGCAGTTTTCGCGCCGTCGACAGCGTCAGCTTCGATTTGAGGGCCGGCCGCACGCTCGGCATTGTCGGCGAGAGCGGCTCGGGCAAATCGGTGACGGCGCGCGCCCTGATGCAACTGGTCGATCCGCCGGGGCGGATCACCGGCGGATCGATCCGGCTCGGCGACATCGACATCGCGCAACTGCCGCGGCGCGGCGAAGCCATCCGCGCTATTCGCGGCGCCGATATCTCGATGATCTTCCAGGAGCCGATGAGCTCGCTGTCGCCGGTGCACACCATCGGCGCGCAGGTGATGGAAGTGCTCGAGCTGCACCTGAAGCTCGACCGCAAGGCGGCGCGGGCCCGCACTATCGAGCTGCTCGGCCAGGTGGAAATTCCCAGCCCGGAACAGGCGATCGACCGTTATGCCTACGAGTTCTCGGGCGGCATGCGGCAGCGCGCGATGATCGCCATGGCGCTGGCCTGTAACCCGCGGGTGCTGATCGCGGACGAACCGACGACGGCGCTCGACGTCACCACGCAGGCCGAGGTGCTCGACCTGATCCGCCGCATCCAGCGCGAGCGCGGCATGGCGATGCTTCTCATCACCCACGACATGGGCGTGGTGGCCGAGACGGTCGACGACGTGGCGGTGATGTATCGCGGCCAGGTGGTCGAAGCCGGGCCGGTGGACCGGATCTTCCACGGCGCCACCCACCCCTATACGCAGCGGCTGCTGGCCGCGACGCTGAAGCTCGAGCAGCCGGCAGAACGGCCGGCGCCATCGGTCGAGGCAGCGCCGATCCTCACGGTGCGCAACCTCGGCAAGACCTATCAGCTCGGCGTCGGGGCATTCGGTGGCAAGGCCAAGGGTACGCTGCGCGCCGTCGACGACGTGAGTCTCGAGCTCAAGGCCGGCGAAACGCTGGGCATTGTCGGTGAAAGCGGGTCGGGCAAGACCACGCTTGGTCGGCTGATCCTCAGGACAGTCGAGCCGACCGATGGCGAGGTGGTCTATTCTCCCGCCGGCGCGACGCCGGTGGCGGTGCGCGGGCTCGACAAGGCCGGGCTGCGCAGCCTCTACAGCGAGATCCGCTTCATCTTCCAGGATCCGTTCGCCTCGCTCAATCCGCGGATGACCGTGCGCCAGATCGTCGGCGAGCCGCTGTTGATCAACCGGCGCGGCTCGGCGGCCGAGATCAGTATCCGGGTCACTGAGCTACTCGAACTGGTCGGGCTCGATGCCGGGATGATGGATCGCTATCCGCATGCCTTTTCGGGTGGGCAGCGGCAGCGCATCGGCATTGCCCGGGCGCTGGCGCTCGACCCCAAGGTGCTGATCGCCGACGAGCCGACCTCGGCCCTCGACGTCTCGATCCGCAGCCAGATCCTCGACCTCCTGATCGAACTCAGGGCGCGGCTGGGGCTGAGCTTCATCTTCATCAGCCACGATATCGGGGTGATCCGCTATTTCTGCGACCGGGTCGCAGTGATGCGGCGCGGCCGGGTGGTCGAGGTCGGCGATGCCAACACCATCTGTACGGCGCCCAGCCATCCGTATACGCAGGCACTGATCTCCGCCGTGCCCTATCCCGATCCGCGCCGCCCGCGCATGCAGCAGCGCGCTCGCTACACCGAAACCACCGTCTAGAGAGGAATATCATGGTCAAGGCAGCTTTCCTGGGGCTCGGCGTCATGGGCTATCCGATGGCCCGGCATCTGAAGGCGAAAGGGCACGACGTAACCGTCTACAACCGCACCACGGCGAAGGCCGAAAAGTGGGTGTCGGAGCATGGCGGCAAGCTTGCGAAGACGCCGGCCGAGGCCGCCGCAGGCCAGGACATCGTTTTCGCCTGCGTCGGCAATGACGACGACTTGCGCCAGGTGACGCTGGGCGCCGATGGCTCCTTCCA
>JAEUMC010000184.1 GCA_016793415.1 Devosia sp.
TGGTGGCGGACCTCAAGGCCGGCAAGGTGCCCGACGCCAAATACGGCAAGATCGCCAAGCAGCGTTCGCTGCACAATAACTACCTCACCCTGCCGGTGATCTTCTTCATGCTCTCGAGCCACTACCCGCTGGCTTTCGCCACGCCGTGGAACTGGCTGATCGCTTCGCTGATCTTCCTCGAAGGCGTGCTGATCCGGCACTTCTTCAACACAAGGCACGGCCGCAAGGGCAACCCGACCTGGGTATGGCCGCTGGTGATCGTGATCTTCCTGCTCTGTGCCTGGCTGTCGAGTGGCCCGAAGCTGCCGACCGGCGCCGAGACCGTGGCGTCGCCGCAGGCAACGCTCCTGATGCAATCGCCGCATTTCGAGGCAGCGTCCGAGGTGGTGCAGGGCCGCTGCAGCATGTGCCACACCGCCGAGCCGGTATGGGAGGGGATCGCCGAGGCGCCCAAGAACGTCATCCTCGACAACGACATCGCCATCGCCAACCATGCCGAGCAGGTGGCGATCCAGGCCGGCTATTCGCACGCCATGCCGCCGGGCAACGTCACCGACATGACCGACGAGGAGCGGGCGCTGCTGGTGGCCTGGTTCCGTGGGGACGCGCAGTGAAGGTCACCATTCTTCGCGGGCGCGTGCTGAGCTTCCTCGCGGAGCCGCAGGGCCGCGATGACCATGCGTCCTATCGCTACATCGAAGATGGCGCGGTGGTGATCGGCGACGGCAAGATCCTGATGGTCGGCGAGTGGAACGAACGCGCCGCGTCGCACCACGCGGCTGCCGACATCATCGACCATCGTCCGCACCTGATCATGCCGGGCTTCATCGACCCGCATATCCATTTCCCGCAGATGCAGGTGATCGGCGCCTATGCGGCGGCGCTGCTCGAATGGCTCAACACCTACACCTTCGTCGAGGAGCAGCGGTTCGGCGACGAAGCGCATGCGACCCGCATCGCCTCGCGGTTCTTCGACGAACTGGTTCGGCACGGCACCACGACGGCGGCGGCCTATTGCTCGGTGCACCCGCAATCGGTCGATGCGTTTTTCGGCGAGGCCGAAAAGCGCAACATGCTGATGGTGGGCGGCAAGGTGATGATGGATCGCAACGCCCCGCCGGGTCTCCTCGATACGCCGCAATCGGGCTATGACGACACCAAGGCCGGCATTGCCAAATGGCATGGGCGGGGCAGGGCGCACTACGCCATCACGCCGCGCTTCGCCATCACCTCGACGCACGAGCAGATGGCGATGGCCGAGGCGCTGGCGCGGGAATTCCCGGACCTCCACATTCAGACCCATGTCTCGGAGAACCTCGCCGAGATCGCCTATGCCAACGAGCTCTACCCGAACTACGGCGACTATGTCGGGATCTACGAGAAGTTCCACCTGCTCGGCCCCAAGACGTTGCTCGGCCACTGCATTCACCTGAGCCACCGCGAAACCGAGGTGATTTCCGAGACGCAGTCGGTGGCGGTGTTCTGCCCGACCTCGAACCTGTTCATCGGCTCAGGCCTGTTCGACTATGAGCGCCAGCACGAGCGCGGCGTGCGCATCGCCACCGCTACCGATGTCGGCGGCGGCAGCTCCTACTCGATGCTCAGGACCATGGACGAGGGCTACAAGGTGATGCAGCTGCGCGGGCAGCGGCTGACGCCGTTTCGCTCGTTCTTCCACATGACGCTAGGCAATGCGCGGGCGATGAGCCTCGATGGGCGCATCGGCTCACTCGAGCCGGGTAAGGAAGCCGATATCGTGGTGCTCGATTCCGGCGCCACGCCGCAGATGGCGCTGCGCATGGAAACCTGCGGCTCGCTCGAACAGGAACTGTTCCTGCTCCAGACCTGCGGCGACGACCGGGCGGTGGTCGAGACCTATGTGATGGGCAAGCCGATGAAATCGCTGCTGGCGGCCTGATCCGAAAGTGACGCCGATTGCGTTGTTTGGGGATTGCGCTGGGGTGGCTGCTGGGGGCATGACGGTCATCCGGATGCGAGCCGGACCCCCACCCCTGTCCTCTCCCCGCAAGGGGAAGGGAGACCAAAACACCAAGGCCTGTGTGAGCGTCTCCCTCCCCCTTGCGGGGAGGGGACAGGGGTGGGGGTCGACGCACGCCGGGGCGTCGGTATATCCCACTGGTTCCCGCCTGCGCGGGCATGAACGAAGGAACTGAAATGGCTGACTACATCGAGAAATCCGGCCTTAAGGTCGATTCCCTGCTGGTGGATTTCGTCGAGAAGGAAGCCATTCCGGGCACCGCGGTAACCGCCGAACAGTTCTGGTCCGGCCTCGCGGGGCTGGTGCGGGACTTCGCGCCGAAGAACCGTGAACTCCTTGATATCCGCGACCGGATCCAGACGCAGGTTGATGACTGGCACAAGGCCAACGGGCCGGTAGCCGCCGATCCGGCGAGCTACCAGGCGTTCCTCAAACAGATCGGTTACCTCGTTCCCGAGCCGGCCGATTTCACCATCGAGACATCAGGGCTCGACCCCGAGATTTCCTCGATCTGCGGGCCGCAGCTGGTGGTGCCGGTGTCGAACGCGCGCTATGCGCTGAACGCGGCGAACGCCCGCTGGGGCAGCCTCTACGATGCGCTCTACGGCACCGACGCGATCTCGCGTGAGGGCGAACTGGCGCCGGGCAAGGGGCTGAACCCGGCCCGCGCCGCGGCGGTGGTAGCGCGGGCGGCCGAGTTCCTCGATGCGTCGTTCCCGCTGGCTTCGGGCAGCCATGCCGATGTCACCGGCTATCATGTGATCAAGGAAGGTGAGCGGCGCGTGTTCGTCGTCGATACCGCCGCCGGGCGGGTCGCGCTCAAGGACGCCGCGCAGTTCGTCGGCTATGGCGGCACCGAGGAACGGGGCGAGCTGGTGCTGCGCCACAATGGCCTGCACGTCATCCTGATCATCGACCCCAAGAGCCCGATCGGGGCGACGCACAAGGCCGGCCTCAGCGACGTGATCGTCGAGTCGGCGCTGACCACCATCCAGGATTGCGAGGACTCGGTCGCTGCGGTCGACGCAGAGGACAAGGTCGGGGTCTATCGCAACTGGCTCGGGCTGATGAACGGCACGCTGAGCGAGACTTTCGAGAAGGGTGGCAAGCCGCTGACCCGCAAGCTCAACGCCGACCGGCAGTACAAGGATGTTGCGGGCCAGCCGCTCACCCTGAAGGGCAGGGCGCTGCTGCTGGTGCGCAATGTCGGCCACCTGATGACGACGAAGGCGGTGCTCGACCCGGCGGGCAATCCGATCGGCGAAGGGCTGATGGATGCGGCGGTGACCGCGCTCTGCGCGCTCAGCGACAAGGTCAACTCGACCACCGGCGCCATCTACGTGGTGAAGCCCAAGATGCACGGGCCGGACGAAGTGGCCTTCGCCTGCGAGATCTTTGCCGGCGTCGAGAGGGTGCTGGGGCTGAAGCCCGAGACCATCAAGATCGGCATCATGGACGAGGAGCGCCGCACCTCGGCCAACCTCAAAGCGGCGATCCATGCCGCCCGCGAGCGGGTGTTCTTCATCAATACCGGCTTCCTCGATCGCACCGGTGACGAGATCCACACCTCGATGCTGGCTGGCCCGGTGCTGCGCAAGGACGACGTGAAGGCGGAAAAGTGGATCCAGTCCTATGAGGACCGGAACGTCTTGATCGGCCTCGCCGCCGGGTTCTCCGGCAAGGCGCAGATCGGTAAGGGCATGTGGGCGCGTCCCGACGACATGGCGGCGATGCTGGCGAGCAAGGCCGCGCATCCGAATGCCGGCGCCAACACCGCCTGGGTGCCGTCGCCGACCGCGGCGACGCTGCATGCGCTGCACTACCACCAGATCGATGTGTTCGAAGCACAGAAGCGCCGGCACAACCAGGCGACGCCCGGCCTTGGCGAACTGTTCTCGATGCCGGTGCTGGACAAGACGACGCTCGACAAGGCGCAGGTGCTGCGCGAGCTCGACAACAACGCCCAGGGCATCCTCGGTTACGTGGTGCGCTGGGTCGATCAGGGCGTCGGCTGCTCCAAGGTGCCCGACATCAACAATGTCGGGCTGATGGAAGACCGCGCCACCTGCCGCATCTCCTCGCAGGCCGTGGCCAACTGGCTGCAGCATGGGCTGGTCAGCGAAGCCGAGGTGAAGGCGTCGTTCGAGAAGATGGCGGCGGTGGTCGACGGGCAGAATGCCGACGATCCGCTGTACCGGCCGATGGCCGGGAACTTTGCGACCTCGATTGCCTATCAGGCGGCGCTCGACCTGGCACTGCTCGGCGCGGTGCAGCCGTCGGGGTATACCGAACCGCTACTGCACGCGGCGCGGGAGCGGGTTAAGGCGGCTGGTTGAGCCATCGTGCCCTCCAAGACCCCCTCTCTTGCAAAATCTAAGGCTTAGCCAAACGGCTAAACCTAAGAATGTCGAGCTGTTAGATGGGTAACAGATCAGACCGGATAGATGGGTTACACATTTTGCTTGGTTCTGCGGGACAGGACGAAGCGTTTTCTATCGATGATGCCGATGTGGTGTCTGTAGAATCGCAGG
>JAEUMC010000185.1 GCA_016793415.1 Devosia sp.
ATCGTCGCGATGAACTGCCGGCTGCAGACCTTCAGCAAGGTGCCCGGCGACAGGATCGGCGAGTATGTGCTCGATGCCAATGACAGCTTCATCATCTCGGCCGAGTTCGCCAATGGCGCCATCGGCACCATCCACTCGTCGCGCTGGGCCTCGGGGCACTCCAACGATCAGCGGCTGCGCGTCTATGGCAACAAGGGCGGGCTGGAACTGAGCCATGGCCACTGGGGCTCGCTGCTCAGGGTCTGCGCCGGTGAGGACGTCGCCACCTCGACCTGGCGCGAAGTGAAGGCCGAGCCGGTCAAGACCAATTACCAGCGCTTCGTCGAGGCGGTGCGGACCGGCGTACAGGCCGATCCGGATTTCCGCCACGCCGCCGAGCTGCAGAAGATCCTCGACCTGGCGCTCGTCGCCGATCTCGATCGCAAGGAATATCGGGTCTAGCGCGCGGACGCCGCGACAGACCCGACCGACTGCCAACGCACACGGGCGATCCAGGCGCCCCATCTCGAAGGAATACACCTATGCGCATGCTCATCCTCGGCACCGGCGGCATGGCCGCCCAGCACGCCAAGCACTTTGCCGCCATTGACGGCGTCAGCGTCGTTGCCGGCGTCGACGTCGATCCGAACCGGCTCGAGAAGTTCAACACCACGCACAACATCCCGAACGGCTTCGCCTCGCTCGATGCGGCGATCGCCTGGGGGCAGTTCGATGCCGTGGCCAATGTGACGCCGGATTCGATCCACCACGCCACCTCGATCGCGGCGCTCAAGGCCGGCAAGCACGTGTTCTGCGAGAAGCCGCTGGCGACCGATGCCACCAAGGCATTCGAGATGGTCGACGTGGCGGAAAAGTCCGGCCTGATCAACATGGTCAACCTCACCTACCGCAACGTCGCGCAGCTGCAGAAGGCGCGCGAGATCGTGCTGTCGGGCGCCATCGGCGCGGTCAAGCATGTGGAATCGAGCTACCTGCAGAGCTGGCTGGTGTCGAAGGCCTGGGGCGACTGGCGCACCGAAAGCCAGTGGTTGTGGCGCCTGTCCAAGAAGCACGGTTCGAACGGCGTGCTCGGCGATATCGGCGTGCACATCCTCGATTTCGCCTCATACGGCTCGGGCCTCGAGATCGAGCACGTGTTCGCGCGGCTCAAGACCTTCGATAAGGCTGAGGGCAACAGGATCGGCGAGTACGAGCTCGACGCCAATGACAGCTTCACCATGGCGGTGGATTTCGACAACGGCGCGCTCGGGGTGATCCACGCCAGCCGCTGGGCTACCGGCCACATGAACGAGCTCAGGCTGCGCGTCTATGGCGAGAAGGGCGGCGTCGAAGTGCAGCACCGCCACGATGGCTCGCGGCTGCGCGTCTGCCTCGGCGACAATGTCGAGAGCGGTACCTGGGAAGAGATGGAAGTGCCGCCGGTACCGACCAACTACCAGCGCTTCGCCGAAGCGGTGAAGACCGGCAAGATGCAGGAACCGAGCTTCCGCCACGCCGCCGAGCTGCAGAAGGTGCTCGACCTCGCGACGGTGTCCGAGCAGCAGCGCAAGGAACTGCCGACGCACTGAGGGGGTAGGGGGCATCCGAAGCACCGGCGCGTTGACCCCCACCCTTGATCCCTCCCCGCACGGGGGAGGGAGACGCAGACTGTGACGCC
>JAEUMC010000189.1 GCA_016793415.1 Devosia sp.
GATCGGCTTCTCCAACAATTCCGGCGCCGCCTCGCCGGGCGTCTACCTGCTCAACATCCTGCCCGAAAGCGAAGTGAAGCGCTCGATGGGCTATGCCAAAAAGCTCGGCAAGAAGGCCTTTGCCGGGGTGTTCCCGACCACCGATTTCGGCCGCATCCAGGAAGGCGCCTTCCGCCAGGCCACCGCCGACCTCGGGCTCAACGCCCGCGCCGTCTACACTTTCTCTTCCGAAGCCGAGGCCCGCAATGTCGTCACCCAGCTGGTGCCGATGCTGCAGGCCGGGCAGATCGATGCGCTGTTCATCCCGGATCGGGCGACCGCTCCGAGCTTTGCCAACCTCCTCAACGAGGCTGGCATCGGGCCGGGCAAGGTGCAGCTCATCGGCTCGGCCGACTGGGACGGCGACCCCTCGATCCTCAACACCACGACGCTGGCCGGGGCGATTTTCCCAGCCATCGACGATACCGGATATAACGCGCTATTACCGGAGTATCAGGCGAAGTTCGGTTCGGCGCCGCACAAGTTCGCCACCATTGCCTATACCGCGACGATCCTCGCCAATGCCGGCTCGCTCGCCAACGGCACGCCGAAATACGATCGCGCGCAACTGACCCTGCCGGCCGGCTTCAACGGTCGCGACGGCGTGTTCCGCTTCCTCCCGGACGGGCGGAGCGAATACGCGCTGGTGATCAAGCAGGTGTCGATCGGCGCCGCGAGCGTTGCCGAAGGGCCGAAGCTGTAGGTCGATTGACGATTGGGTGCGCCATCGCCTCCACATCACTCGATGTCATCCCTGCGATAGCAGGGACCCATTTCACAGCCTGCACTGACGGATGGTTGGGTCCCAGCTTTCGCTGGGATGACACCCTGTGGGGAGGCGAAACCGTAGGCCATTTCGCCGGCTCATCGCAGCCTCTGCAGCCGGTGGTGAATGCTCAGCAGTAGACGCTGTTCTTGATGGCAACGCAGTTGCCGTCCTCGGTGGTCAGCAGGCTGCCGCCCTCGAACGGGATGATCGAGACGAACGAGTTGGCGCCGACAGGCGCGCTCGCCACCCACTTGCGGCCGCTCCAGTACCACAGGCCCGGGTGCGGCGACGGCTTGGGCTCCTTGATGATACCGGGATACTGGATGTGCGGGCTGGCCAGCCCGTCGGTGGAATAGACCCCGCTTGCCGTCTCGATGACATTGACGAAGGTGCTGCGCCCGTAGCCGATCTTGCGGACCACGGTTTCCTTGATCGGCTCGACCGAGACGCCCGGCTGTACATAATAGTCCCAGCGCATCAACCGATCGGGGTCGAAGGCCGGCGGCCAGATCTCGCTGGGCGTGCGGAACAGCGTCCGCACCGGCTCCTCCTCGGCCACCGCGCGCGGCAGGATGTTGGGCATCGACAGCAGCAGTGCCGCCCCGAGCCCGATGGCCCCGGCAAGCATGATCGTCCTGGTCGCGTCCATGGTCGCCCTCCGGTCGGTTTGTTAACCAACCATCAACCATGACGCTCTAAGGCGTGTCAAAATGGAACAACGATTAAGGTAAATTTAACCAGAGGGACGGCTCGGCCGCGCTCAGGGCAGCGTAGCCGCCAGCTTTTCGACCACCTCGACGAAGCGGTCATAGGCCTCGCGCGTCGGCCATGGCCGGATCAGCTTCTCGAACGGCTCGAACTCGAACACCGGGAAGGTCGGCTCGCCGAAGTAGCGACGGGCCTCCTCGGCATCAAAGCCGGCAAGGTGCGTCGCCTCGAGAAAGGCAGCCTCGCGGTCGGCCCGCTTGATCTGCTTCTGCAGCGCCGCCGGCGGCGTCGCCGGCAGCGAGAAACGCAGGTAGACCGCGCCGAGCAGCCGGTTCTCGACTTCCTTGTAATTGCCGCCCATCGCCGCCTTGAACGGCGAGATGATGTCGCCCATCACGTATTCGGGCGCGTCATGCAGCACGGCATAGAGCAGGGCGCGCGGATCGGCATCGCGGTTGAGCGCGCGATAAAGCTCGAGCACCAGCACCGAATGCTGCGCCACCGAAAACGGATAGTCGCCGATGGTCTGGCCGTTCCAGCGGGCGACGCGGGCGAGGCCGTGCGCGATGTCGCTCAGTTCGACATCGAGCGGCGACGGATCGAGGATATCGAGCCGCCTGCCCGACAACATGCGCTGCCACGCCCGCTCCTTGCCACGCGCCATGATCGTCCCTCGTGCTCCGAAGCACGGGAACGTAGTGGGAACGAGCCTGATTCGCGAGTTCGGAAGCAGGCCTACTCGTCGGCCTGGGCTTCGCCGAACTGATAGGTGGCCCAGGGCGGCAGCGTCACCGTCACCGGTTTGCCGTCGACGGTGACGGTGGCGGGATCGGTGATGCGGTCGAGCCGCAGGATGGCCACGGCGCGCCCCTCGACCACTTCGCCGATCGGGCCGGCATCGCGGCCACCAGCCACCACAGCGGTGCCGGCTGGCGCGTCGATGCCGGAAACGATCACCGGGCGGCGGCGCGCCGTGCCGCGGTGCTTCATCCGGCTCACCACTTCCTGGCCGATATAGCAGCCCTTGATGAAGTCGATGCCGTCGAGCAGGTCGAGCCCGATATCGTGGGCGAAGTTCTGGTCGATGCCGAAATCGGGACCTTCTTCGGGGATGCCGGCGCTGATCCGATGCGCGGCGAAGCTGTCGTCGGGCGGCAGCCAGCCGGTGGTCGCGGCTTTCTCGGCGATGACGCGTTGCCCCAGCCCGCGCGGGTCGGCATGCACGATCCCCTCAGTCCAGCCGTCAAAGCTCCAGCCGACCGCATGGGTGTCCCTCAGGTCGTCGATCGTGACCTGGGCGCGCAGCCGATAGAGCTTCATTTTCTTGAGGAACGCATCGGCCACCGAGGCATCGACATCGAGCCAGAACGCCTCCTCGGCCCAGCCGCTCAGGCCCTCGGCCTGCACCTTGCCCTGCGGCGACAGCAGTGCCCACCACACCGCCGGGCCGGGTTGGGCGAGCAATCGCCCGGTCACCACATCGAACAACAGTTTCTGCGCCTCGGGACCGGAAAACCGGAAGGCAGCACGGGACGGACGGAGGATTGTGGGCATGGGATGGTTCCGCTACACCCGCCGAAACGGCAGGCGGACTTGAGACATGGCGCAGTACGAGACGATCTTCAAGAACGGCACGGTGGTGAACCACGACGGGGTGCACCAGACCGATATCGCGGTCAGCGACGGCCGCATCGTGGCGCTCGGCGATCTGAGCGCCGCATCGGCTGCCGAGGTCGTCGACTGCACCGGCCTGCATGTGCTGCCGGGCGTCATCGACACCCAGGTGCATTTCCGCGAGCCGGGTCTCACCCACAAGGAAGATCTCGAATCGGGCTCGCTGTCGGCGGTGATGGGCGGCGTCACCGGGGTGTTCGAGATGCCCAACACCAACCCGCTGACCACGACGCGCGAAACCTTCGAGGAAAAGATCCGGCTCGGCACCCGCCGCATGCACTGCGATTTCGCCTTCTATATCGGCGGCACGCACGACAACGTGGCGCAACTGCCCGAGCTCGAACGCCTGCCCGGCTGCGCTGGCGTGAAGGTGTTCATGGGAAGCTCCACCGGCTCGCTGCTGGTGCCCGACGATGACGGCGTCGAGGCGATCCTTAACGCGATTTCCCGTCGCGCCGCCTTCCACTCCGAGGACGAATACCGGCTCGAAGAGCGCAAACCCCTGCGCGTGCCGGGCGATCCCTCCTCGCACCCGGTGTGGCGCGACCCCGAAGCCGCGATGCTCTCGACCCGCAGGCTGGTGGCTTTGGCGAGGAAGACCGGCAAGCGCGTCCACATCCTCCACATCTCTACTGCCGAGGAGATGCTGTTCCTG
>JAEUMC010000211.1 GCA_016793415.1 Devosia sp.
GTCTCGAGATAGGCGCAGACCGCGCCCTTGCGCTTGCCGCCCTGGTTGACCGCGATGGCGGTATCGTTGGCCACCTTGAGGAACGGCACCACGCCCTGGCTCTCGCCATTGGTGCCCTTGATATGGGCGCCGAGCCCGCGCACCGGGGTCCAGTCATTGCCCAGCCCGCCCGAATATTTGGCGAGCAGCGCGTTGTCCTTGATCGCCTTGAAGATCCCGTCGAGATCGTCGGCGACGGTGGTGAGGAAGCAACTGGAGAGCTGCGGCCGGAGCGTGCCGGAATTGAACAGCGTCGGGGTCGAGGCCATGAAGTCGAAGCTCGACAGCAGCTCGTAGAATTCGATGGCCCGCGCCTCCCGGTCGATCTCACGCAGCGCCAACCCCATGGCGACGCGCATGAAGAACGCCTGCGGCAGCTCGAACACCGTGCCGGCGGCGTGAAGGAAGTAGCGGTCGTAGAGCGTCTGCAGCCCCAGATACTGGAACTGTTGGTCGCGCTCGGGTTTCAGCGCCGCGGCGAGGCGGGCGATATCGAAGCGGCCGAGCTCGGGGTCGATCAGCTCGAGCCCGATGCCGCGTTCGAGGTACGCCGGAAAATACTCGGCATAGCGGCTTGCCATCTCGGCCTGCGTCGCCTGGTCGGGGCGGCCGGCGAGGAAACTCAGCGCCTCGCGCCGCAGCTTGTCGTTGAGCAGGCGCGCCGAGACATAGGCATAATTGGGTTCGGTCTCGACCAGGGTGCGGGTCGCGAGGATCGGCGCCAGCGCCAGCTCGTCGGCGGAGATGCCGTCATAGAGGTTGCGGCGGGTCTCGGTGAGGATGGCCTCGGCGACCACGCCGTCGAGGCCGTCACTGGCCTCGGCGACGACTGTGGCGAGCCGGGCTTCATCGAGCGGCGCGCCATCGGCCATGCGGAGAGCGGGGGCCGCGACGTCCACCGCCTTGGTGGCGCGGGCCTTGGCGTGCTCCTCGCGGTAGAGCACGTAAGCGCGGGCGACCTTCTGGTGCTCGCCGCGCATCAGCGCCAGCTCGACCTGATCCTGCACATCCTCGATGTGGAACACCCGGCCATCCTTGGCCCGGCGGGTGAGGGTCGCCACCACCTCGCCGGTGAGTGCTTCGACGATCTCATGCACCCGGCGCGAGGCAGCCGCCTTGTTGCCCTCGACGGCGAGAAACGCCTTGGTCAGCGCCACGGCGATCTTGCTCTGATCGAACGGCACGGTGCCGCCATTGCGCTTCAGCACCGAATAGCCCGGCGTATTGGCGGCGGGCGCTGTGGGCGGAACGACGACCGGGCGGCCGGTGTCGGAATGGACGATTTCTGCTGCGGTGGACATATGCCTCAAAGACCCCGTGAGTGGCAGCGGAGCTTTCGAGGACGCGAAACGACGCACGAGGCGCATGTGGCCAAGCGTTGTTTCGCGGCCAACCGGTGCACCCCGCCCGTGGACGAACTAACCTGTCGTGGCAGGTATCTGGCTGGCCGGCGGCACCGGCTATCACAGTTGCGGGGGCAGCGCCGGACTGGAGCAATTGCCCGCACCGGCTTCCCTATTATCACCCGTCCTTGCGAACCGGGCGACCACGACACACCAGATGTAGTGGTCCTGTTCGGGATTCGCGTCAATGGGTTGCGACGCAATTCGACGTGGATGCCCGGTTGCTGTGAAATACGGGATATAAAGATTTCTTTATGTCTTGTTGACAGCGCCGCGCCGGGGAGCGCAA
>JAEUMC010000230.1 GCA_016793415.1 Devosia sp.
ACCACGTACGAGCAGTTCCAGGTTGCGCCGCCATCGACACAGCTCGGCGCCGCGATCTTTTCGAGCAGCAGGTCGCTGCCGGGAACCGCAAAGCAGCCCGGTGCCTTGATGCCCGCCACGCCGATGTTGAAATCGTCGCTCGCATCGTCGTCACCGCCCCAGAACCAGTCGAGCTCCGCGGCGTTGGCGAGGTGGCAATAGTTCACCAGCGCCTTGGGCAGTTTCACCACTTCGTGCAGCACCACCCCGTCGCCGGGATAGAGCAGCACCGGGCCGGTGACGCACTGATAGGCCGTCGGTCCGGTCGCGCCGCATGACCATGGCGGCTGCGGCCAGAAGCTCATGCTGGCGCCCGGATTGTTGGCCGGCAGGTGGTCGTTGACCACCACCGGACCCCAATAGGGCACCGTGCCGGTGTTCTCGACCCGGATGGTGAAGTTGCACCACCAGTCGGCGCCGCCGTCGACGCAGAAGAACGGCTTGGCCCACTTCTCCAGCGTCAGGTTGCTGTACGCGGGCTCGTCGGGTTCATCGGGTTCGTCCTCGTCCGGCTCATAGGACGGCGGCACGTAGCCGGGCGGCGGCAAGGCCGGCGGCGGCACATAGGTCTCGGGGGCGCTTTCGCACGCCTGCCAGATGGCGACGGCACCGACATGGCCCTGGGCCATTGCCTGGTCGTCATCGGTGTTGCCGTCGTAATCGGCAAAGAACGACAGGGTCGGCGGGTCGTTCTGCGGCCGCACCAGCCCCAGGGCATTGCCCTGCAGCCCATGCACCTGGGTCGGCGGAGCAAGCGGCGCGTCGACGTTCAGGTTGTCGCGCAGTGCATCGCCGGTTACCCACAGGTAGGCGCTGCAGGCGCCGCTGAGCGTCGTGGTCTCGTCGTCGAAATCCGGGCCGAGGGCGATGCCGCCCGAGGCGGCAAGACCCTCGGGCGCCATGCCGATGGCGTAGCTGTCTGGTGTCTCCACCCAGGTGCCCGGCGTCGTCGGGTCATCGGGGAACTCGCGCTCGTAGCGCACCACCGAGGACGTCCTGGCCTCGGCGAACACCGAATAGTCGTAGCTGCCGACCTGCGGCCCGCGCTGCGCCAGGATCATCCGGCCCTGTGGGTCGAAGACGATGCTGGCGATCTCGTTGCTGGAGGGCAGGTCGGTGATATCCAGCTCCCAGCGCGCCGTGCCGAAGCTGCCGTCGGCATTGATGCGAACCGACCAGATTTGTGAAGCGACCGCATAGAACAGCCGGCCGCCATTGATCGCGAGGCCGAACACCTTGCGCTCTGCTGGCGTGAAGCCCCAGGTCGTCGGATCCTCGCTGTTGAACGCCGGATCGCTGATCGACATCTCAGTGCCGTCGTCGGCGACCGGCTCGAGCTCGTGCGTTGGCCGTCCGTTCACCCCGTGGTCGAAGGTGTCGATGATGACGCCGTCGGCTGCCAGCCGGTAGATCAGCCCGGTATCGAGGTCGGAGACGAAGAACTGGGCGCTGGCCGGATCGTACACCAGGTTGCCGAGCCCGGGGCCGCTATTGGCCGCGATGGTGGTGAACAGCGAGATCTCGCCGGTCGTGCCATCCACCTTCCAGATGCTGCCGGGATAGCCTTCTGCCCCGCCGGCCGCCCCCCACTGGCCGGCCATGAAGCTCGCGCCAGGCGCGCCGAGCTTGCTGCGCACCGGATTGCCGTCGGCATCCGGCACCACGATATTGAGGCCGAAGGCCGAGCTGGCTGCGAGATAGATATTGGGCGCCGCGGCGCCGCTGAACTCCGGCGCGTCGTCGAGCGTTACCCCGAAAGTCTGGCCGATATCGGCAGCTGTTGCCGAGAACACCGGATCTGCCGGGATCAGCTGGCCGGTCGGCTGCCCGTCCGGCTGCAACTGCTGGATCACCATCGAGTGGCCGGCCGGATCGATGAAGGTGTAGTCGAGCGGGTCGCCGCTGGCCGGGGGTGTTTCCGGCGGAACCACGCCGGAGAAGCCGGTGATGATGGGCTCGCCCGGAGCGAAGATCGCTTCGTCCGCCGCCCGGGCTGACGTCGACAGCAATGTCGTGAAAGCGATGAGTGCTGCGGCAAGTGTGCCGGCAAACTGGTTCCGGGTGATCCGCAGACCGCAAAACGACGCCATGGCCTCTCCTCGCCATTAACGCCCCTTAGTTCACGCGTCCCCTTCGCGTGCACTCCGCCCAAGTACAATACCACGCCGTCGCGCTGACGGCACTGCTAATCTTGTGCCGACGGCAAACTATGCTGCCGCCGGCCGTCGAATGACTTTCAACCGCGATGACTTTTGAAGATCTTCAGCACCACCGCTGCCGCTGCGAGCGCAATGGCGACGCCCATCGCCGGATGCAGCATCGAAGACATGCTGGCCTCGGGATCGGTGCGCAGCAGGTACTGCATGAAGGGGATGGCGTAGAGCAGGGCAGTGAGCCCGCTCCACCAGCGCAGGGCGCGAACTCGCCGGTCGGTCCAGGTGCCCCATAGCATGAGTGCAATTGGCACGGCGGCGATGAAGGCCCAGCCGGTCAGCACCAGCAAAGGCGCGACGATGGCCGACCAGGTGACGTAGCGCGGCGCGATCTTGTGCGACTTGTCCTGGCGCGGGGCAGTGAAGCTGTCGGTGGTCATTTCAGGTACTCCTTGGTTTTGGGGGAAGGGCACCGGCGCAGCAGCGCGCCGGTGCTGTCGCGTCACTTGCGGGTGGCGAAGGCGGCGATCAGCGCGGCCAGCAGGGCCAATCCGGCGGCGCCGAGATAGGCGGCCGAGTAGCCTCCGGCCAGCGCCGTCACCGCGTCTGCGCCGGCGGCGCCGAGGCCATTGCTCAGCGTCGTTGCCAGCGTGAACAGTACGGCGAGGCCGATCGCGCCGCCGATCTGCTGGCTGGTGTTGACCAGCCCGCTGGCGAGCCCGCTATCGGCCTCGCTGACCCCCTGCACGGCGAGCTCGGTCCCGGCGATGAAGGCGCCACCGAGCGCCGCGCCGATGATGATGGTCGGCCCCGGCAGGTGCAGCACGAAGTCGGCGCCCACCGGCGCCAGCGCCAACCAGACGAGACCGGCGGCCAGAATGAGCAGCGACACGGTCAGCGTCCGCGCCGAGCCGAGTTTGGCCATGACCGGCGGCAGCACCCCGGCGGCCGCGATCAGCGCCAGCGCCAGCGGCACCTGGGTGATGCCGGTGAGCATGGCGTCGTAGCCGAGGACGTTCTGCATATGCAGCGAGAGGACGAAGAACAGCCCGACCACCGCCCCGCCGATCAGCAGCACGGTGAGGTTCCCCAGCGTGACCGCCCGGTTGGCGAAGATCGAAAACGACACCAGCGGCTGGGCCGAACGGAGTTCGATCAGCGTGAACAGCCCGAGCAGCACCAGGCCGGTCGCTGCCAGACCCAGGGTGACCGGCGACAGGAAGCCGACCTCGAGCACCATCGAGAAGGCCGCGACCAGCGCCACGACGCCGAGCGTGATGGTGATCGCCCCCGGCAGATCCAGTTGCGCCCGGCTGGTCACCACGTCGCGGTTGAGCAGCGCCGGGATGGCGACGAGAACAAGGAGCCCGACCGGCACGTTGATGAAGAAGATCGCCGACCAGCCGATGCTGGCAGTGAGCACGCCGCCCAGCAGCACCCCGGCCACGCTGCCGAGCCCGGCCACCGCACCCCAGATACCGAGCGCCTTGGCCCGGCCGTCGGTTGCCGGGAACAGTTGCATCAGCAGGGCCAGCGCCGCTGGCGCCAGCAGCGCCGCCGATGCCCCCTGCACGGCCCGCGCCGCCAGCAGCATCGCGCCGTTGACCGAGAGGCCCGCGGCAAGCGACGCGGCGATGAAGCCGAACACCCCGACGAGGAAGATCCGGCGGTGCCCGTAGCGATCGGCCAGCCGTCCGCCCAGCATCAGCAATCCGCCGAACGGCAGCACGTAGGCGGTGATCACCCAGGTGAGAAGGTTGTGGTCGAGCCCCAGCCCGGCCCCGAGGCTCGGCAGTGCGATGTTGACGATCGAGGCGTCGAGCACCACGAGGAACTGCGCCAGCGCCAGGAAGGTCAGGGCCAGCCACCGATTGCGACTGCGCCCGGTTGTTGCCGCGTCGGCGGCGGTTGCGACGATAGTGGTCATCAGAATTCTCCACATGATAGAGTGAGTAGTCACTCACTTAGTTGCTTCAAGAAATGGCGCCGTGGTCCTGCTGGGGAGCAGGGCAGGGCGCCATCGGTGGACGTCGTCGTTACGGCCGGGACCGGCCGGATCAGATGGCCGGCACGTGCCGGATACCGCGGGCGACGATACGCGCCCAATCCTCGCCAAGTTCGTCGATGTCGGTGGTGGTGATCAGGTGGCAGAGTTGTCCGAAGGCGATGAAGCGCTGCACCGCCTCGTCGCTGGCGCCGGAGCGCCGCTTCACATAGGTGACGATGCGCTGCAGCCCGCCACGCACCGCCGCACGGATCGCCGGCACGTCCGACGCGCTTTGCGCATGGACCTGGATCATCAGGATGCTGCGGTCGGCAATCAGGCCGGCATAGCCGTCACCCATGGCATAGAGAATGTCGTCGCCACT
>JAEUMC010000280.1 GCA_016793415.1 Devosia sp.
AGCAGGAGTAACGGGCCGCCTCAGAGCCCGGACGATGCTCCCTGATGCGCCGCACGGGAGTATAGGCGCAGCGGGCGTCCAGCTTGACCTCCGGACGCCCGCTGTTTGCATTGCAGACGATGGTCAGGCGGCCTCGGAGTCCTTGGCGGCGCTGGGCGCCAGAGTAACGCGCATGCCATCGAGTTCTTCGCTGAGCAGGATCTGGCAGCTGAGCCGCGAGTTCGGCTTCTTGTCGAGCGTCGAGTAAAGCAGATCCTCCTCGTCGTCGCTCGGATCCGGCAGTTTCTCGAACCAGCCATCCTCGACATAGACGTGGCAGGTGGCGCAGGAACAGGCGCCGCCGCACTCCGCCTTGATGTTAAGACCCCAGTCGCGGATCACTTCCATGGTGCGCCAGCCCTCGAGCCCCTCGAGCTCATGTTCGACGCCGGACTGGTCGGTGACGAGAATTTTCATCAGTAGTTCGTCCCCAACCAAATGAACCCGCAAGCGTCCCAGATGGCGATAAGCACTGCGCCTCCCAGGACCCGAAGCCACGAGGGGGCCGGGAAGCGCCACAACAGCCCCAAACCCAGGGGCACGAGAAGCAGAACCGCTGTAAACCACCAGGCAACGGTCACTGCAAGTGGCGCCGTTACCAGCGAAACCACCGCAAACAGAATGCCGCCGTAGGGTGGTTGCACTCGCAACGCCAGCAGCAACGATACGATGGCAATCGCACCAATCAGCGCGATGCCGAAGTCACGGAGAGCGGTAGACCTGCTGCCGCCCGCCAAATCAGACGACGCCGAGCTTCTTCTGCAGCTTGGTCGAGCTGGTGGTGTATTGGAACACCACGCGCTCACCCGGCGACACCACGGCCTTCGCCGCCTGGGCCATCAGGGCGGCTTCATGGAAGCCCGAGAGGATCAGCTTGAGCTTGCCCGGGTAGTGGTTGATATCGCCGATGGCGAAGATGCCCGGCACCGAGCTCTCGAACTTCTCGGTATCGACGGTGATCAGGTTGTCGTTGAGCTCGAGGCCCCAGTCGGCAACCGGGCCGAGCTTCATGGTGAGGCCGAAGAACGGCAGGAGGCGCGTCGCCGGCAGCGGCGTATCGCCAGAATCCATGGTGATATGGACGTGGTCGATCTGGCCGTCCTTGCCTTCGAGCTTGCCGATCTGGCCGAGGAGGAAGTTGATCTTCCCTTCCATGACCAGCTCTTTCATCTTGTTCACGGAGGCCGGCGCCGCCTTGAAGGCGTCGCGACGGTGCACCAGCGTCAGCGAACGGACGATCGGCTGCAGGTTCAGCGTCCAGTCGAGCGCCGAGTCGCCGCCGCCGACGATCACCACGTCCTGGTCGCGGAAATCGTCCATCTTGCGGACGGCGTAGAACACCGACTTGTTCTCGTATTCCTCGATGCCGTCGACCGGCGGGCGCTTGGGCTGGAACGAGCCGCCGCCGGCGGCGATCACCACCACCTTGCAGCGGAACACCTCATCGGCGTCGGTCTCGAGGCGGAACGAACCGTCCTCCTGCTTTTCCAGCTTGGTGACCATGCGGCTGAAATGGAACTCGGGCCCGAAGGGCGCGATCTGCTGCATCAGGTTGTCGGTGAGGCCCTGCCCGGTGACCATCGGGAAGCCCGGAATGTCGTAGATCGGCTTTTCGGGATAGAGCTCGGCGCACTGCCCGCCGGGACGGTCGAGAATGTCGATGAGGTGGCATTTGATATCGAGCAGACCCAGCTCGAATACGGCGAACAGGCCCACAGGGCCGGCGCCGATGATGACCACATCCGTGACGATTTCGTTCGACATTGACTTCTCGTTTGGCTGAAGGCCGCTCCGGCCTTCCAGTTCTCAGGGTTGTGCGCAGCCTGTCACGCTCGGCGCGGCGAAACGGCTGCCCCGCCGCGGCGGGAAGCAGCCGTGAAACTTTGATCAGGCGTTCTCGAGCGCGCGGCGCAGGAACGGACGGGTGCCGACCGGAACCTCGGTCAGGCCGACCGGCTGATAGAACAGGTCGACGGTCGCGAGCTTGCCCGCTTCGAGCGCTTTGCGGGTCGGCTCATGCTTGACCACGAAGGCGTTCATGCCGCAGCGGCGCATGTGCGAAATCTGGTCGTGCAGCACATCGCCGACTGCCCGCAACTCACCCTTGTAGCCATAGCGCTCGGCAATCAGCCGCGACGAGGAATAACCGCGGCCATCGCCGAAGGCAGGGAAGTTGATGGCGATGGAGCTGAAGCGATCGAGATCGCCCTTCACCAGCTCGACATTGTCGCCCGGCGATACCAGCAGCCCGATCGGATGCGGGTTGGCCAGCACGGCGTCGCGGTGCTCGAGGAACACCGGCAGCGGAATATGCGTGTAACGCACGGTCGCTGCATCGTCCCCCTCCGCCCAGGCGCGGAACGGGTCGGCGATGAAGGCGCCGTCCTTGAAGAGATTCAATTCCTGAGCGGCCATGGGTTTGGCGATGGCTCCGTTGAAATCGAAGTGGATGCCGCACTCTTTCTTGTTGAGCCCGCGCCAGCGGCCGGCGCGCGGATCTTCGCCTTCGGCCACCACGCTCGTGCACGGCGCGCAACCGATCGACTTGTAGCCCTTATTGTAGAGCGGGTGCTCGGGCAACCCATACTTGAGCTTGTAGGTCGTGATATCGGCATCGGAGAAATAGGCCAGCGGGTTGACCTTGATACGGTCATCGCTGGTCAGCTCGAAATGCGGCAGCACGCCGCGCTCGGCGGTCTGGTAGCGCTTGCGGCCGGTGACCCAGCCGCCAAAGCCCGAAACGGTGGCGTCGAGCGGCTCGGTCTTCCGGATATGGCAGCAGGAATCGGGATCGGTCTCCCACAGGTCGCCCTTGGGGTCGAAGCGCTCGATATCCTTGCTGTCGGGATGGAGCGCAATGACGTTGGTGAGGCCAAGGTGGCGCTTCAGCGTCTCGACATACTCGAGCGTCTCGGCAAAGTGCTTGCCGGTCTCGAGAAAATAGACCGGCAAGTCCTTCTTCACCTCTGAGACCATGTGCAACAGCACCGAGGAATCGGCACCGAACGAGGAGACGATGGCGACATCGTCGACCAGCAGTTCCTCGACGGCCTGGCGCAGCACGGCGACGCCATCCATCTCGTCGAACATGCCGTTGAGCGACATGATGCCGAGTTCACGCAGCTTGTCCGGCTTGTGGGTGCGGGCTGTAGCGACGGCGAGATCAAGCATTGCCGTACAGGGCCTCCTTGAACGGCGCGTCGCCCAGCCGCCGGTAGGCGGCAATGAACGGCTCGTCGGCGCTCACGCGCTTCGAGATGTACAAATCGACCAGCCGCTCGATGGCGGCCGGCACCTCTTCGACCACGAAGCCGTGGCCGAGAATGTTGCCGATCGCGGCGTTCTCGGTGGCATCGCCGCCCACGGTGATCTGATAGAGCTCGGTGCCCTTCTTCTCGACGCCGAGAATGCCGATATGGCCCACGTGATGGTGGCCGCAGGCATTGATGCAGCCCGAGATCTTGATCTTCAGATCGCCGATCTCGGCCTGCCGTTCGGGCGAGGCGAACTTGCGGCTCAGTTCCTGGGCCAGCGGGATCGAACGGGCATTGGCCAGGGCGCAGAAATCGAGGCCGGGGCAGCAGATGATGTCGGTGATCTGGCCGGCATTGCCTTCGGCCAAGCCGTGCTCGACCAGCGCGGCGTAGACATCAGGCAGGTCGGTGATCCGCACATGCGGCAGCACCAGGTTCTGCTCGTGGCTGACGCGCAGCTCATCGAACGAATAGCGCTCGGCGAGATCGGCGACGACTTCCATCTGCTTGTCGGTGGCGTCGCCCGGCGCGCCGCCGGTCGGCTTCAGCGAGATGGTCACCGAGACATAGCCGGGCTGCCGGTGCGCGTTGAGGTTGCGCTCGAGCCAGCGGCCGTAAGGCGGATTGAGGATCTTTTCCCTGGCCACATCGACGGTGGTCTCGTTGATCAGCTCGTAGTCGGGCTGCGCGAAGTACTTGGTGATCCGGTCGAGCTCTTCCTGCGGCAGGGTCAGCACCCCGCCCTTCACATGGGCGAATTCTTCCTCGACCTGCTCGCGGATGGTGTCGATGCCGGTCTCGTGCACCAGGATCTTGATGCGCGCCTTGTACTTGTTGTCGCGGCGGCCATAGCGGTTGTAGACGCGCAGGATGCTCTCCAGATAGGCGAGCAGATGCTCGTGCGGCACGAACGGGCTGATCTGCTTGCCGATCATCGGGGTACGCCCGAGACCGCCGCCGACCCAGACCTCCCAGCCGATCTCGCCGGCGGCGTTGGTCGCGGCCTGCAGCCCGATATCGTGGAAGCGGATCGCGGCGCGGTCGGTGGTCGAACCGGTCATGGCGATCTTGAACTTGCGCGGCAGGTAGCTGAACTCGGGGTGCAGCGACGACCACTGGCGCAGGATCTCGGCGACCGGACGCGGATCGATGATCTCGTCGGCGGTGGCGCCGGCGAACTGGTCGGTAGTGATATTGCGGATGCAATTGCCCGAGGTCTGGATCGCGTGC
>JAEUMC010000285.1 GCA_016793415.1 Devosia sp.
GGAGCGTAGGACCACCCCCACGCCCCGGCTTCTGCTCCCCGGCCAGCGTGAATTCGCCCCGGGTTCCCACCGCGAAAGGCTTCTGTTAATAGAGCTTTATGTTCAGGGCCCCTGCTCTCTCGCGCGTTGTGCGCCTCACGCTCGTCGCGCCCGTCCTGGCCGGGTTGCTGGCGGGCTGCTCCATGGCGGGCCTGCCGGGCTTCAAGCCGGCATCGCCGAAGGCGGTCGCCGCCATTGCGCCGGTGCCGGAAGCGCGCCCCGAGGCTGAGGGCGAGGCCTTCGTGCCGCTGGCCTTCGCCGAAGCTCCGGCGCGCACCTCGTCAGCCGGGGTCGACGGGCTGATCGCCAAATATGCCAGCGTCTACGATGTGCCGGAATCGCTGGTGCGACGGGTGGTGCAGCGCGAAAGCGGCTTCAATCCCGGCGCGCGCAACGGGCCCTATTACGGGCTGATGCAGATCCGGCACGATACGGCGCGCTCGATGGGCTATGGCGGCAGCGCCTCCGGCCTGCTCGATGCCGAGACCAACCTCAAATACGCGGTCAAGTATCTGCGCGGCGCCTATATCACCGCCGGCTACAACTCGGATGGTGCGGTGCGCTACTACGCGCGCGGCTACTATTACGACGCCAAGCGCCTCGGACTGCTCGAAGAGGCCGGCCTGCGCTGAGGCAGGCGCTCCGCCACCCGATCTGCATGATCCATAGCGCTGAGCACCTGCCTGGGCTGCCGAAGAACGCGGGGTAGTGGAAGCGGCATGACTTGACGGGCCCATTGACCGTCGAGCTCGATGCTCGCCTAGATCCCGGCGACCTTCCGCATGGCCATGAAGAACACTTCGATACTGGGCATGGCGACCAGCGCCAGGCCCGCCCCCATGAACAGGATCGATGCGGCGCTGAGCGCCGGACACCAGCGGTCGCGCACCCGCCAGTGTTCCTCGAACACGATGCGCGCCTGATGCATCCGGGGGCCATCCCGGTAGGTCAGGTACCGGGCCTCGTCAGTCTCGATGAGCGCCAGGGCTTCGACCAGTTCGTGCGGACGGGTGGTCGGCGGCACGGCTTCGGCGACCTGCATGTAGACGCGTTTCAGCTTGCGAGGGGCACCATCGCGCACCATGGCATCGACATAGTCGCGGCTGTGCAGGTAGCTCTGGATCGACCGCGGGCCGAGTGCCCAGTAGATCGTCAGTCCCAGCAGCACCAGCACACTGCCCAGGTAGAGCAGGTGAATCCGCCCCACTGACGAAAACCAGATCCCGCCGCCCAGTTGCTCGAACTTCATCGCGGCAGCGTGGAACTCATCGCTCAGGATGATCACATAGCCAAGCAACGGGATCAACGACACCAGCGCCGGGACGCGGGTTCGCGCCAGCCTGGCGCTCCATGTCCAGCGCGGCGGCCAGACCTGCGCGAGGGCTGCGGCGGCCAGGCCGCCGCCGGCGGACCCGCTCCGAAGTACCTGCTCCTCCCCGATCACCTGCTCGCCCCTGTCTCAGCGTTCCCCTTTGGAGAACATATCGAGCCGGATCGGTTCGTAAAGCCGGCGCAGGGACCCGTCGCAAAAACGGAACCACCGGCGTCATTCCCGCAAAAGCAGCGCACCTGCGTTCGGGAGCCATCGCAAACGCTGCGTGCCGCTTCGAGGCGGAGAATGACCCGGTGGAGCCGGGCAGCGCGGGGGGTGGCGCTGCTGGCGCTCCCCGCATCCTGCAGGAAGCATTTTGGTCGGGCAGCTCGATGCCTTGTCGATCGCCGCTGCCAATTCCTGTCGCGTCTTCGGACCCGCTCGTCCGCAAACGCCCTGCTTGTCGCCTGACGCTCAGCTTTCGATGGCGAGGCGGACCAGCTCGGCGGTGTTGCGGGCGCCGATCTTTTCCATGATGTGCCGACGGTGCACTTCCACCGTTCGATAGGAAAGCCCGAGATCGACGGCGATCTCCTTGTTGGTCCGCCCGTCGACGACATATTGCAGGATCTGCCGCTCGCGATAGGTGAGCGTGCCAAAACCCTTCACGGTAACAGTAGAGGGGCCATCCTTGGATTGTTCGACATGGATGTCGCCGCGGAAGATCTCCTGCGCAGCCACCGCCAGTTCGACCGGCGCATAGGGCGGGGAAAATACCGAGCTGGCGCCGTGTTTCATGGCAGCCACCACCATCTCGGCGCGTACGTCAGGCGGCGCCAAGAGGAAGGTGTGAATGCCCAGGTGCTGGCCGCGGATGGCATTCAGCGCCTCGAGCGCCTCGGCCATGTCGCGCTCCTCGCCGCACAGCGGCATCAGCACCAGGTCGGGCCGACGCAGCGCCATCAGCCGCGTCAGAGCCAGCACGTCCGGAACCATGGAAACCTGGAAGCCCTGCGCGATGAACTCGTCGCACAGGCCCTTGGATATCCGTGCTTCCGGGTGGGTCAAATAAATCAGCCGGTCTCTATTGAGATAGGGCCGATAAGGTACCGAGTCCGCAAGTCTGTCCACTTTGCCACCTGAGGTTGCAGGCCAAAGCTGTTGCCGGTCTGTACCGGCACCAGTAGGTAACGGGGCTCATCCCCGTACCCTCGAATCGCGTCCACATAAGTATTAGAGCACGACTGACAGAAGCCTGACAATGCACAGTAACCGGGTCGTTACCTAGATCGGCAGTGTAACTTGCGCACCATCTACGGTGATAACGATAGTCATCCATTAGTTCTATTTTGAGCCAAATAGGAAATTCCTCTGCCGAGCTTCGGAAAAGCTGAATGCGGCTATCCTGATTTGCAGCGCAGCTAAAATCCGCGCAAACGTTTCCGCCGACCGAAGTCTGGCCCGAGCCAACCCGGCAATAATGTGCAGATGCCTGCAAAGACTAGGCTTTTCGTCGCCATCGAGCACAACAGTGGTGCAAAACCCGAGAGCGCCGATTCACCGGCGCAACAAGTGCGCCTAACAGTGGGGCGTGGGAACGACTCCTCGGAGGGTTTGGTTATGTTCAGAAGACTATCGGCCGAAGCATTCGGCACGTTTTGGCTTGTATTCGGTGGGTGCGGCAGCGCCATTCTTGCAGCAGGGGTGCCCGATGTCGGCATCGGCTTTGTCGGGGTATCGCTGGCGTTCGGCCTGACGGTGCTCACCATGGCCTATGCGGTGGGCGGCATTTCGGGCGGACACTTCAACCCGGCCGTGTCGCTGGGGCTCGCGATCGCCGGCCGCTTTGCCTACAAGGATCTGGTGCCCTATTGGGTGGCGCAGCTGATCGGCGGCATCGCCGGCGCAGCGGTGCTGTTCATCATCGCCTCGGGCGTTGCCGGCTATACGCCGGGTGGCTTCGCCTCGAACGGCTATGACACGCTGTCGCCCGGCGGCTACGGGCTCACCGCAGTGCTGGTCGCCGAAGTGGTGCTGACGGCGTTCTTCCTGATCGTCATTCTCGGCTCGACCAGCAAGGCGGCGCCGGCCGGCTTTGCACCGATCGCCATCGGGCTCAGCCTGACGCTGATCCACCTGATCTCGATCCCGGTGTCGAACACCTCGGTCAATCCGGCCCGCTCGATTGCCGCGGCGATCTTCGCGCAGAACGGTGCACTGGGTCAGGTCTGGCTGTTCATCGTGGCGCCGCTGATCGGTGCGGCGATCGGCGCGGCGATCTGGAAATACCTGCTGTCGCCGGGCGAAAGCCCCGCCAATATCGGCCAGGTTGAATAATCCGGGCACACAAGCGAATGAGAAAGGGCCGGGCGACCGGCCCTTTTACTTTGCGGCGCCGATGAAACCGCGACGGCGTCCCAGGCGTTGATCCGGATCGCCATCTGTCATCCGGATGCGGGCATGTTCACACAGCATGGTATCGAGCCCAGTTTCGTCGACCGGCACGAGGCGGGCCGCGCCCTGGCCACCGAACTCGCGACGCTCCGGCTCGATAATCCGCTGATCCTGGCGCTGCCGCGCGGCGGCGTACCGGTGGCGCGGGAGGTGGCAACGGCGCTCGGCGCCGAACTCGACATCCTCCTCGTGCGCAAGATCGGCGCGCCCGGGCACGAGGAATACGGCATCGGCGCCGTGGCGGAGGGCAGGCACCCGCAACTGGTGGTGAGTGAAGCGGTGCTCGCCATGGCCGGCGCGCCGCCGGGCTACCTCGAGGCGGAGCAGCAGCGGCAACTGGCCGAGATCGAACGGCGGCGGCTCGCCTGGCGGGGAGGACGACCACCGATCCCGGTGGCCGGCCGCACCTGCGTGGTGGTCGACGATGGCGTCGCCACCGGCAATACCGCCCGCGCCGCCATCCGGGCGCTGCGCTTCGACGATGCCGGCAGGATCATTCTCGCCGTGCCGGTAGCGCCCGCCGAGGTGATCGAGCAGCTGGCGCAGGAGGCCGACATGCTGGTCTGCCTCCGGACGCCCGAGCCATTCCTCGCCGTAAGCCTTCACTACCGGCAGTTCGGCCAGCTCGGCGACGAGCAGGTGATGGCGCTGCTCGGCTAGAGCCCATCGTCCTCGTCGCGCTTCGCGCCTGCTCGCCCCCTTCCTCACGTGTCGCCGATACCGGTCGGCACGCGCCGCAGCACGTGCAGCAGATACTCCTTGCGGTTCAGCGGGTTGTTGTCGGATCGCCGGCGGGTCGGCGGCACACCGGCGACGGGGCGATAGCCGGCAAAGCTGGTTTCGAGGGCCCCCTCGCCATGCGTCAGCCCGGGCAACAATTGCTGCAGCTCATGCACCCGCGCCGCGGCGATCTCGCCGGCCACCGCGTAGCTCGCCCCCTGCAGCACCGGCTGGCCGGGCGAGGCCTCGAGCCGGGCCAGCACGGAGAGCGCCGCTGCCAGTGCGTCGGGCGGCACGTCGACATGGAACTGGTGGATCGGCTCGCACACCGCCGTGCCGGCCCGGCGCAACGCCTCCATCAGCACCAGCGGCGTCAGGTTGCGGAAATCGCCGGCCGTGCTCATCGGCGCCCGCTGTGCAGCATCGGTGATGCTGACAATGGCATCGGCCACCTGCCAGCCCGCGAGGCCCTGCCGCAAGGTCTCGCCGATGGCCGCTTCTATGGCCTCATAGAAGGCCACCGGCATGGCGCCGAACAGCGCTGCCAGCCTTACATCGAGGCCCGAGCCGATCGGCCCCGGCTCGATCCGGATGCCGACCGTGGCGATGAAGGGATTGGGCGGCTTGAACATCAGCTCTACC
>JAEUMC010000333.1 GCA_016793415.1 Devosia sp.
CCCGCAGGAACAGCGCCTCGAGCGGCGGCAGGTAGATCACTGCCGCCTTGAGCAACCCGTTGTTGATGGTGAAGCACCCGCTGGCCAGCACCATGTAGACGATGCCGCGCAGGTTGGAGCCGCTGGCCACCGCTACGCCACCGGCACCAGCCGACGCTTCCGCTCATCGAGGAGCACGATGGTAAGGCCGGCGGCCACCACCAGGACGATGCCGCTGATGGCGATGAGGTTCGGGAACTGGCCGAACACCACCAGGCCGGACAGCACCGCCCAGAAGGTGAAGAAGTAATAGAACGGCGCCACCACTCCGGTCGGGCCGACGCGATAGGCCATGAAGATGAAGAAGTGGCCGAAGATCAGGAACAACCCGGCGCCGGCGAGCAGCAGCAGGTGATGGGTTTGCGGCACGACCCATTGTTCCGTGGCGAGGTGCATGGCCCCTGCCCCGGCCAGCACCACGATGATTGCGGACATGGCGACAATCATCCCCGGGACCTCCGGGGCGATGCGCCGCCCGGCCAGATCGCGCACCGCACAGAGCACCGCATTGGCCAGCGCCAGCACGGCATAGATCGAAATCCCCTGCATGGTCGGCTGCGCCACCATGATGGCGCCGATGAAGCCCACCCCGATCAGCGCCATGCGCACCCCGCCGATCTTCTCGCGGAACAGGATCGAAGCGCCGAGCAGCACCAGCAGCGGGGTAATCTGGCCCAGCGCCGAGGCATCGGCGATCGGCATATTGGCGAGCGCCACCACGTAGCAGAGGATCGCCGCGGTCTCGGCGAGGTTGCGCGCCAGTACCCGTCGCTCGAACACCAGCGGCAATTGCCGGCCGTAGCCCAGCAGCAGCAGCAGCGGCAGACCCCAGAGCAGCCCGGCGCAACCGCGCAGCATCAGCACCTGGTAGGGCGGCAAGCCCTCGGTCGCGAGCTTCATCAGCGTATCGTTGATCACATAGGAACAGGTCGAGATGACCATGAACAACGGCCCGCGGAACGGGTGCGATGCGAACGACACTGCTGATTTCCCCTCAAACAAAGGCCGGGATCGCTCCCGGCCCCTGACCTTCTACATGCTTTCGGCCCCGGGCGAAATCGCCGCCGCCTTGCGCTGCCGGCGCGCGCTGATCTCGGTGATGTGCGCGTCACCCCAGGCTCCGAGGGGCTCCAGCGCCTTGTTGAGCGACGCGCCGAGTTCGGTTGCCGAGTACACCACCTTGGGCGGAATCTCGTGGAACACCTCACGGTGCACGATGCCGTCCGCCTCGAGTTCGCGCAGATGCTGGATCAGCATCTTCTCGGTGATGCCGGGAACGGCGCGCTTCAGCTCGCCGAACCGGCACGGCTTTTCGGCGATGGCCCAGAGCAGCAGCGCTTTCCACTTGCCGCTGATCACGTCGATGGCCGGGCCGAGCCCACAGACATAGGGCACCTGCTGCATCCCAAGCTCCTACTGACTTTTTGGTAAGTACCTGACTTTATTGTAGGTTCTTGTGGGAAAGAAAGCCAGACCTACCTTCTGCAGCACCATGAGATGGAGCAGCAGATGACCCAGAAGATCACCTTCCTCGGCCTCGGAGCGATGGGCAGCGCCCTCGCCCGTGCCGCACTCACCGCCAAGCTCGACGTCACTGTGTGGAACCGCACGCCGGAGCGCGCCGATCCGCTGGTGGCCGCCGGCGCCACTGCGGCGAGCGGCAGCACCACCGCGATCAGCGCCGCCGATCTCGTGGTGATCTGCCTGCTCGACTATCCCTCGGTGCGCGCCGTGCTCGACGCCGCCGGCGCCTCGCTCAACGGCAAGACCATCCTCAACCTCACCAACGGCACCCCCGAGCAGGCGCGTGGGCTGGCGGCATGGGCCGAAGCGGAGGGCGCCGACTACCTCGACGGCGGCATCATGGCCATTCCGCCGATGATCGGCCGACCGGAGACGCTGATCCTCACCAGCGGCTCA
>JAEUMC010000344.1 GCA_016793415.1 Devosia sp.
CATCGGCGCCGATCTGGAACTCGCCGTCTCCCGGCGTGCCCGTGGTGGCGACGAGGACGATCTGCTCCTCGGTACCGTCAGGCATGGTGAAGCTGACCTGCACCTTGTCGCCGGCATTGGGCAGCGGGGTGCCGAACTTGACGGTCAGCGCCGGCGGCGGACCGCCGCCGGGCGCGGTGACAGCAATATTGGCCGAAGTGGTGGTGACGCCCGAGAGCTTCATGCCGAACACGGTCGTCTCTTCGGCCAGCGTCACCGTGTCGGTGACGCGGCTGATGTCCAGCCGACCCAGGTGGTCGGCGCCCAGGTCGGCGAGCTTGCGTTCGCCCGCCACCTGCTTGAAGCCGGCACGGGCGCCGACGCCGTTCATCACGTCGGACGGCGTCGCCACCGGCTGGTTGTCGGTGCGGTTACCGCCGAACATGTAGCGGCCGGCGACATCGGTATTGAGCAGCGTCAGCACCTCGTCGAAGCGCGACTGGGCCAGCGTCGGGGTGGTCTGGAAGTTGATGCCGGAGGTACCGCCACCGCCCGAGATCGCGGCGGCACGGGCATCGGACTCGATGGTATCGAGCCGGCTCATCACCGTATCGAGCACCTCGAGGCGCAGGTTCACCGTGGAAATCGACTGCTGGTAGCCCTCCATCCGCGCCATGCGCTGGCGCAGCGCCAGGTCGAAATAGCGATCCGACCCCATCTCGGCGAGGGTCGAGGCCTTCTCGCCGCTGGCCAGCTGCGTCTGCAGCTGATCGTAACGGGCCTTCATGGCGGTGATGTTCTTGATGCCGTTGGCGAGCGGGAACATCGTCTTGCCGACAGAGGTCATGGTGTTCGCTCCTTACAACTGCATCAGGGAGTCCATCAGTTCCTGCACCACGCTCATCACCCGCGCGTTGGCGGCGAAGGCGTTCTGCAGTTCCATCAGGCGCGCCATTTCTTCGTCGACATCGACGCCGTACTCGTTGTCGAGCCGCTGCGTCAGGGCATCGAGCGTCTGCTGCTGCGTCTCGTTGTTGGAGATCGCCGCCTCGGCAACGTTGCCCTGGTAGTTGAGGGTCTGCGAGATCAGATCGGCGACCGTGCCGCCCAGCCGCGAGCTGGCATTGGTGAGACCCGCCCCCTGCCCGCCCGAAAAGCGCATGTCGTCGAGATTGGAGATCAGCTGGTTGAGCCGATCCTGGTCGCCCAGCGGCGTGGTGCCGGTGTACTGCACCAGGAGCTTGTTGTCGGCGACGATCGAGGCGTTGACGCTGATGCGGCTGGCGAAGCCCAGCTTCTGGCCGACGCCGTCGAGGCTGTTGGTGAAATCGGCATTGTTGGTGTCGACGAACAGCGAGAAGCCGAGCGTGCCGTTCTGCAGTCCGGATGAGGTGGTGCGGGTCGAAAGCGACAGCATGTCGGTCGTCCCGGCGACACCGTCGTCCATGATCCTGAGCGTATTGCCCGAAGGGTTCGAGACGGTGAGACCGCCCCCCAGCCGGTTCTGCAGCTGCGAGGCGACACCCGCGGTGCCGCCGGAAAAATCGAGCCCGATCACCCGGGCGCCGTTGGCATCGATATAGTCGAGCGGCAGCTTGGTGGTGTCGTCGACCCGCAGCACGCGAACGGTCTTCTCCGCCCCGCCCTGGGTGTATTTGAAGGTGAACTCGTTGCCGTTCCTGACGGTCGAGAGGTCGACCTCGTAGCCATTGGACGGGCCCGAGGTGACCTGCGTGCCCTGGGTCACGTTGGTCGACATCGCCTGGGCGACCGAGGCGGCGATCTCGTCGAGCTGATCCTGGGCCTGCACCAGTTGCTGATCGCGCAACTGGATGAGGCCCGCAAGCTCGCCCGACTGCAGCACGTTCTGCTTGACGAGGTCGATTTCCAACCCGGCCGGAGTCATGATGGTGAGCTTGCCGACGCCGCTCACTGCGTCGTTCGGGCTGAAGCGCGAGGCCGCCGACAGCGCGCCGGCGCTTTCGTAGTTGAACACCGAGGCTTTGACATCGAGGATACCGACGCCGGAGCGGGTCATCAGCGACACCGTGCCGTCGCTGCGATAGCTGACGCGCAGGTCCATCTGCTGCGACAGATCCTCGACCAGCCGGTCGCGCTGGTCCATCAGGGTAGCGCGGGAGGTGTCGTCGATGCCCTGGTCGGCGAGCCTGAGGTTCACCTTCTCCAGCGACTGCAACTGGTTGTTGATGGTGTCGACGCCATTGGAAAGCTTGGCCTCGATCTCCTGCCGCAACGACTGGATATCGGAGCTCAGCCGGTTGAGCGTCGAGGCCACGGTCTGCGCCTTCTGCACCAGGTCGGCGCGGTTGGCATAGCTGTCGGGGCTGGTGGCGGCGGCCGCGAGTGAACTCTCGAAGGCATTATAGGCGCTGTCGATCGAGCCGACCGTGCCGGGCTTGCCGAACAGGGTCTGCACCCGGTCGAGGAAGCTCGCCTGCACGCTGGTGAAGCCGGATTCGGCGGTGGTCCGCGTGTAGTGCGCCTGCAGCGACTGGTTGAAGGTGCGGCTGAGCTGGCCCTCGCGGGCGTAGGTCGAGTTGACGCCCAACGAGTCGATGACGCTGACCGAACGCCGATGATAGCCGGGAGTACCGGCATTGGCGACGTTGTTGGACAGCGTATCGAGCGCGGTCTGGCCGACACGCATGCCCGAAAGCGCATTGCTGAGGGTAACCGAGAGCCCCATACCACCCTGCTCCAGTTGAGAAAGCTCCGGCGCGGGGGCTGCCCGCGCCGGAGAGGTTTAGCTCCGCGTCAGCGGATCATGTTCAGCGATTCCTGCAGCATCTGGTCGGCCGCCGAAACGATGCGGGTGCCGGCGGCATAGGCCTGCTGCGTGACGATCAGCTTGGTGAACTCCTCCGAGATGTCGGTGTTCGAGGCCTCGACGGCCGAACCGATCACCCCGTCGGTGTCGAGCAGCGGTTCGCCCGATTCCGACGTCGCCGCGAACACCCCGCCATCCATGCGCTTGAGCGCATTGACCGCGTTGAAGTTGGCGGTGACCACCTGGGCCACTTCGAGCTGCTGGCCGTTGGTGTAGGAGACGACGACACGACCATTGTCGTTGACCGCCACCGACACGAACTCGCCGGCGGCGTAGCCGTTCTGGTTGAGCGTCGTCACTTCGGCATTGCCGTTCGGATCGGCGAACTGGGTCAGGCCCGAGGCGCCGTGCTGCAGGCGGATGTCGCCGATGGTGACGCCGTTGACGGTGAGACCGGGCAGCTCGGTGGTCTCAACCGGCGGGTTGGGCGAGCCGTCGGGCCCGAAGGTGTAGTCGTCACCCACCCGGGTCCAGGCCGTACCGGTGCCGGTCGCCTGGGAATTGGTGAGGATGAACAGGTTCCATTTCTCGGCGCCGCCATTGGCGGTCGAGTTCACCTTGGCCCAGCGCATCTGCACGTTGGCCGGGGCGCCGTTGCCGGCATAGACCGTGACCGCGCCGCCCGAGATCGACTGCGAGATGAAGGTGTCGGCCTTGTCGGCGCTGATGGTGTTGACGCGCTGCTGCAAGGCGAGCGACGACGAAACGGTCGGGTTGTAAGTGCCGTCGGCGAGGCCGAGGCCAAGCGACGACGTGCCGGTGGTGTTGTCGGCGATCTGCACCACGTCGGTGGCGTCGGCGCCGGTCACGGTGATCGCGCCGCTCGAGTTGAGCGCGATGGTCGGCCGATCGCCGGCCGGCAATGCGCCGTTGATCGCCGTCTGGATGGCCGTCAGCAGGCCACCGACCGTGCCGGCGGCAGTCACGTCGATGTCGGTACCGCTATTGGGACCGCCCTCGTTGAAGTTGAGCGTGACCGGCGTGCCGTTCACCGTGATGGTCAGGCTGTTGCCGGCGACGGCGAGCGTATTGGCGGCGGCGCCGCTGGTCGTGGTGGCGCCGGAGGTGGTGGCCGGGGTGTCCGGCGTGATGTTCAGGAAATCCTGGGCTCGCAGCAGCTCACTGCCAGGCGTCTTCGAGGCCTGGTAGGCGGCGGTCTTGGGCAGCTGCGGCAGGTTCAGCTCATAGTTAACCGACGTGGTCTGCTGCGCCGGCAGGAAGGCGCTCGACACCTGCAGCACCTGCGGCACCGAGCTCGAGATGTTCTGCGTCGCCGGATCGATCGGCAGGCCCTTGAGGTAGTAGCCCGAGCCGTTGACCAGGTAGCCGTTCTTGTCGAGTTCGAAGTCGCCGCGGCGGGTGTAGTAGTTGGCGCCGGCGAACAGGGTGTCGCCGTCCGACATGCCGATCGGCGGTTCGACGACGAAGAAACCGTTGCCGTTGATGGCCATGTTGGTTTCGGTCGAGGTGCCCTTGATGTCGCCCTGGATATTGTTGGTCGAGCGCGAATAGGCCAGCACCGAGCCGGCCGTCTGCCGCTTCTGCGCGGCATCGGGGATCATGTCGACGAAGTCGGTGTCGATGCGCTTGAAGCCGGTGGTCTGGCTGTTGGCGATGTTGCCCGAGATGTTCTCGAGCGCGAAGGATTGGGCGCGTAGCCCGGTGACTGCGGTCGAAAGAGCGCCGTAGATGCCCATAGTTTGCTCCATACCCCCATTTGGCGTGCGGACACGCGGGTTCGGAGAAGACAATGCAAGGGCGATGCCAGATCGATTGAGCGTTGAATTTGCTAGGTTTTTTGCCGCACCGGTAACGGATGTGGCGAGAACGGGGCAAAAGAGTCCGAGCCGGGCGGCAACTATTGCCGGGATGCGAGTGATCGTCCGAAGGGACAGGCCAATGTCGACCACGGCGCGCCACTACGATCAATGACAGCAGGTCAGGCCAGGACGTGGAGTGCCTCCGCATTGCCGACGCCACCGCGCCTGAGGGGCACGAAGGTCGGCCTGTACCATCTCGCGCTTTGCCGCCATCATGCGGCTATGCAGAGAAGTTTCAGTCAGCCCCCGTGTGGTGGGTGTTTCGTCGCCGGTCGCCCTGGAAAGCACCAACTCCGACTGCGCCGAGGTGGCGGTGGTCTGAAGTGACGATGAATAGCCGCTCCAACTTTTTCGGCCTGAGCCTGCGCGAACTCGACATTCTGCGTCGCCTGCTCGCCGAACGTAGTGTTTCGAGGGTGGCCGCCCAGCTTGGTCAGAGCCAGCCATCGGTCAGCGCCATCCTCCGCCGCCTGCGCGACATTTTTGGCGACCCGTTGCTGGTCCGCTCAGGCCAGAAGATGCTGCTCACCGACAAGGGCATGCTGGTCTCGACCCAGGTCGAGGACCTCATGAATGGCTTCGTCGAGCTGCTCGAGTCCGACGAGACATTTGATCCAGCCACGTCCGAGCGGACCATTCGAATTGCGGCAGCCACGTCATTCGAGTTCTTTCTCGTGCCCCACCTCATCGCCGAGCTGCACAAGGTTGCGCCGCGCTGCCGGTTGGAGCTGTTCGTGCCGACGATGCAAAGCGGTGTGGAGACAGAGCGCGAGACGGGTGGTCTCGACGCCATCGTCGGTAACTGGCCAGTGCCGCCGCCGCATCTGAAGCACATGCCGCTTGCGAACTCGGAGCTCGCCTGCCTCGTCTGTGCTTCCCATCCGTTGCCCGCCGGTACGCAGCTGACGCTCGAGGATTATGTGAGGTTGAGCCACATCTCCCCCTCATCCCCTCAGGATCTCTCCATCCGTCCGATCGAGGGCATGCTGATGCGGCTGGGGCTCGAACGGCGCGTGGTGGTGTCGGTGCCCGACTATTCGATCATTCCGCAGTTACTGCCCGGAACGCACCACGCCTTCACGGTGGGACGCCGCTATGCGGAGCACGCGACACGTGGCGGCAAGCTCAAGCTTCTGCTGATGCCGGACGAGCTCAAGGTCATGGCCTTCTACCTGCTCTGGCACGAGAGATCGCAGTCCAGCCGCTATCACCGCTGGCTGCGCGAGACCATCCGCCGGCTGGTCCGAGAGCGGGACGTATTGGCAGTTCCCGCTACCGCCCCATAAGGGCGCGGTTATGACGCCTATACGAGAAGGCCAACTGTCCCTGCGTTTGTACCGTGCCTAGTCTCCTCGCAACGTGCCTTTGCGAGTGGGCACGGGAAACAATGATCAACACAGCAGGGAAACCATGAAACGCATTGCTTGTTACGCGGCCTTGACCGCAGTGAGCCTTTTCCCGTGCCTGCCAGCCTTTGCGCAGGACTACTCGGGTCGCACTCTCGTCGTCGGCACCTGGGGCGGCGATATCGAACGGCTGTTGCGGGAGCATGTCGCCGGTCCCCTCGAGGCCAAGACTGGCGCCAAGGTCGAGTTTCTGCTCGGCGGCAGCGGTGACCGCATGTCCAAGATGGTAGCCGAGCGCAACAATCCCACCATGGATGTGACCTTCCAGAACATCTATGAAGCCCCCGCCGCACTGAAGGAAGGGCTGGTCGTCGCCCCCGACGCCGCTTTGGTGCCGACGGCTGCCGACGTCTGGGCCGGTATGAACGATGGTTGCTATGCCATGAGCCTGGTTGGTCTCGGCATTGCCTACAGCAAGGCTCTGTTCCCCGAAGCGCCCGAATGGGCCGATCTGTGGAAGGCCGAGTTCAAAGGCAAGATGGCCTATGCCCCCTATCCCAGCTCGGAAGGCGACGGGATGCTGGCTGTCGCCGCCCGTATCGCCGGCGTCAACGAACACGATCCGGACGCCGCTTTTGCCAAGCTGGCGGAACTGGGTGCTCCGGTGCTCAGCTATAGCAGCCTCGATGAAGTCTTCACGCTCATGGATGCCGGCGAGATCGCCGCAGCGCCGATGATTTCGGGCTACGTGCTGTCGAACCTGGGCAACTATGAAGGCATCGGTTTCGTGTTCCCCAAGGACCCCGGACCGGTGCTGGTGCGTGACATGGTCTGCCAGGTGGCCAACAGCCCTGAGCCCGAACTGGCCCAGATGTTCATCGACCTTGCGCTCAGCGTTGAAACCCAGACGGCCTATGCGAAGGAACTCAATTTCGGCCCCACCAACTCCAAGGTGGAACTGACCGAAGAAGAAGCCGCTCGCGTGATCAATACCCCGGAAGAAGTGAAAAGCCTGCTTCAGCTGGATTGGTCCTACGTCATCGAGCAGCGTTCCGACTGGACCGATCGCTGGAACAAGCAAATCCTTGGTCAGTAATCACTCCGGCCTGAACTAAGGATCTCATGCATTGAAACAGACACCGGACATCAAGCCGATAGCAACGGCGCTGCTCGTTGCACCAGCGGCCATCCTGATGTTCGGTGTCTTCATATTGCCGTTTCTGTTCCTCGTGGTGCTCAGCTTCTGGAGCCAGGCCCCCGGCTCCGTCGGCATGACCCCCAGCTTCACGCTGGCCAACTACGCACGCATCATCGGCGACAGCTATTATCTGGGCGGCTTGTGGACCACCCTCTGGCTGAGCGGGCTGGTAACGCTGCTCTGCCTCGTTCTCGCCCTGCCACTGGCGCGCTGGATCGTGCTCCACGCCAAACGGTCGAAGGGCCTGCTCATCGGGCTTTGCATTCTGCCACTGGTCTGCGGTGCGCTGCTCCCGACCCTCGGTCTGGTCAATCTGTTGAGCCCGCTGGGCTTCATCAATGGCGCGCTCAAATCCATGGGCCTGATCAAGACCAGCCTGCCGCTGCTCGGCAATATCGCCGGGGTCAGCATCGGATTGGTCCAGGCCTTCCTGCCGCTGATGATCCTGCCCCTCATCAGCACCATTGAGCGCATTCCGCACGATTACGAGAAGGCGGCCATGTCGCTCGGGGCAACCCGCCTGGTGGTGTGGCGCCGCGTACTGTTGCCATTGATGCTGCCGGGCATCGTGGCCGGCAGCCTGCTGGTGTTCTGCGCATCGCTCACCGCGTTTGTTACCCCCCAGATCCTGGGCCAGGGCAAGGTCGTGACTTTTGCTTCTCTGGCCTATCAGCAGGCCGCCATGGTGCTGGACTGGCCGTTCGCATCGGCTCTCGGCATGGTCATGCTGCTGTTCCTGGCATTGGCAGGGCTCGTGGGCGCGCTGGTTTCCCGCGGTCTTGGGAGACGCACATGACGTCCCGTTTTGGCAAGGCCATGCTGCTGGCCGCCGTTCTGGCCATCCTGCTCTTCCTGCTGGCGCCGATTCTAGTGCTGATCCTGTCGGCATTCGACAGCGGCAACGTCTTCCGTTTTCCGCCAAAGGGCCTGTCGCTGCGCTGGTTCGAAACGGCGTTCAACCATGCCGAATACCGCAGCAGTCTGTGGATCAGCACGGTGCTCGGCCTGCTCTCCACCGCGATCGCGGTGGGCCTCGCCAGTCTGGCCGCCTTTGGTCTGGTGCGCGGCAAGCCCTCCTACCGGCTTGCCATGGAGGTGCTGCTGCTGGCGCCGCTGACCCTGCCGCTGGTGGTCTGGGCCATCGCGCTGCTCTCGATCTACGCGCAGCTGGGCATCAACGGTACGCTGCTGGGCCTGATCCTCGCCCACGTCACCATCACCATGCCGTTTGCAGCACGCATCATGATCGCCACATTCGACGAGATCGATCCCAACCTCGAGGCCGCCGCCAAGAGCCTCGGTGCATCACCGTGGCAGGTGGTTCGTCGCATCACTCTGCCACTGGCTCTGCCCGGTCTGCTGTCCAGCACCGCAATCGCCTTTCTCGTCTCCTTCAATGACGTCGTGGTAACGACGCTGATCGCCGGCGCCGGCTGGATCACCTTCCCTGTCCGCACGTTCTCCCGGCTTCGCACCGAGGGTATCGACCCGACGACCATTGCCATCGGCGCCATGATCGTCGCCTTCACAATCCTGGTGATCGTCCTCGGACAACGCCTCTTCCAGCTTTCGAGGCGCCTCTGATGACCGGATCTCCTTATCTTCGCATCCGCTCCGTGCAAAAGAGCTACAAGGGTGCATTGGCGCTCAACGATATCGATCTCGCCGTCGAACAGGGCGAGTTCGTCTCCCTGCTCGGGCCGAGCGGTTGCGGCAAGTCGACCTTGCTGCAGATCCTTGCCGGCCTCCTGGAACCCGATCGTGGTCAGATCCAGCTCGACGGCGCCGACATCACCCATCTGCCGCCGTGGCGACGCAACATCGGGTTGGTCTTCCAGAACTACGCGCTGTTTCCCCATCTCAGCATTCGTCAGAATGTGCGCTTTGGCCTCGACATGCTGGGCATGGGGCGCGCCGAAGCCGAAAAACGCGTCGATGAGTCACTCGAGCTGGTCGGACTCGATCCGTCGCTGAGCCGGCGTCCGGGCGAGCTGTCCGGTGGCCAGCAGCAGCGCGTGGCCATTGCCCGGGCCATTGCGATCCGGCCCCGGCTGCTGCTGATGGATGAGCCTCTGTCCAACCTCGATGCCGTGCTGCGCCACAAGGTGCGCCTCGAACTGCGCGAACTACATGACCGGACCGGCATCACCACGATCATGGTCACCCACGATCAGGCCGAGGCTTTGGCCACATCAGATCGGATCGCGGTGATGCAGAGCGGCCGGATCCTGCAGTTCGAGGCCCCCGAAGCCCTCTATGGCGCCCCCGCCACGGCGTTCATCGCCGGCTTCGTGGGCAGCCCGCCGGCGAACCTGTTGCCCCTCACGGCAAGCGGGCCGGACAGCTGGACCCTGGCTGACGGTCAGCTCTGGCAGCCCGCGGCCATTCTCGCGCCGAAAGCCAACGGCGCCGAGGCCGGTAGGGCCTGCCTGATGGCCTTGCGGCCGGAGACCCTCACCATCGGCACGACGGGTGAGGGTGGCCTGCCGGCGCGCGTCGCCGCTGTCGAGTTCAACGGTGGCGATCGTCTGGTGCATGCCGAAGCGGGCGGCACGCGGATCACGGTTCGCATCGCCGCCAGCCAGGTCGTCACTGGCCCCGAGATTCTGCTTTTCCCGCCGCCGCAGGCACCCGTGCTGTTTGACGCGGCGACCGGCGCACGCCTTTGATTCCAAGAGATTGATGGAGATTGTCATGACTGACCGTGGTCGTTGGGCAGGCCGCAACCCTGCCAAGGACGAACTGCGCAACGCCATCTGGGATCAACTCGTTGCTGACGGGGTGGCGATCGGCCCGGCGCGGAGCCACATCCCCAACTTCACCGGCGCGGATATCGCCGCCTGGCACATGGTACAGATTCCTGCCTG
>JAEUMC010000452.1 GCA_016793415.1 Devosia sp.
CGAGCGCCTGCGCCATGGTCTCGGCGTGCCGCTCCTTCTGGCTGAAGGCGCCGATATCGTGAAGAAACAGGATGTCGATGCTCTCGAGCCCCAGCCGCTGCAGCGAGTTCTCGTAGCTGAGCATCACCCCGTCATAGCTGAAGTCGAACTTCGGCCGGAACGGCATGGCGCGCGGGTCGCCATAGCGCTCCATCGAGAAGGCGCGATCAGGGATCAGCAGGCGGCCGACCTTGGTCGAGAGAACGTAGCTCTCCCGCGGTTTGTCGCGCAAAAAATCGCCGATCCGGCGCTCCGACAAGCCGGCGCCGTAGAACGGAGCCGTGTCGAAGTAGCGGATGCCAGCGTCCCAGGCGGCCTGCAGCACCTCGCGGGCGCCGGCGTCGGTGGGTGCGCGCTTCAGATCGCCCAGCGGCGCACCACCAAAGCCGATGCGGCTGATATCGAGGCCGGTGGCGCCGACCGGGCGGGAGGGGATCAGCGCGCCGCCCACAGCAGCCCCCGGTGCAGGATGGTCATGATCTCGGGCTTGTCGAGCTCGGCCGGCTTGTGGCCGAGCGCGGTGTAGAAGACACGGCCGTGGCCATAAGCCGACTTGTAGACCACCGGCATCTCGGCGCCCTTTTTCCAGAAGGCGTGTTCGCCCGAGAAGGTGGTGGTCGCCAGCACCTCAACGGTGGGATCGACATGCATGTAGTACTGCTCCGAGGTGTGCTCGAAGCTGGATATGCCGGCCATGATCGGATCATCGGTCGGCTTGGGGTCGACCCGGTAGCTGATGATGTCGCCGGGGTGCGTGGCGAAGGTACAGCCACCGAGGAAGCGCATCCTGGCGTTGCCGGGAAAGCTGGTGGCCAGCGCATGGTGGAAGCCGGCGAGCCCGGTGCCGGCCTCGATAGCGGCGCAGAAGCGGATGGAGTTCTCACGGTCGAGTTCACCGCCGGTGATCTGCGGCACGATCAGGTCGTAGGAGCCGACATCGTCGCCACCCAGTGCGGTGTAGTCGCCGGTGACATCGACCTTGAAACCCTCGCCTTCGAGGATTTCGCGCACGATATGCGCGCCCTTTTCGGGCTCGTGCAGCTCGAGCCCACCCCATACGACCAATGCTGTCTTCATCATCCTCATCCCTCACCGCAACCGGCCGTGGACCTGAACAAAAGCAGCGGGTTAAGGCAAGCGGGAATTGGTATGGTAGCTCTGTGCTCCCCGTCGAACGGCGCATTGTGCGCACGGCGCTTCCTGCCGAGTATCCCCCGACCACAAGAGGGGGATGTGCATGGCGACGAACGACTTTTCCTACCTGAGCGCGACCGAGGTGGCGCGACGCATCCGCAAGCGCGAGGTATCGCCGGTCGAGGTGATGGACGCGACGATCGCGCGCATCGAGCAACGCAACCCGAGCCTCAACGCGCTGATCTATCTCGGCTTTGACGACGCTCGCCGCGAGGCAAAGGCGGCCGAGTCGGCGGTGATGAGTGGTGCGGAGCTGCCGCCGCTGCATGGCGTGCCGGCAGCAATCAAGGACCTGTTCGACTTCAAGCCGGGGTGGCCGACGACGTTCGGCGGAGTGCGGGCGCTGAAGCACAACATCGCGCAGTTCCACTGCCCGTTCGCCGAGCGGATCGAAAAAGGCGGCGCGATCCTCGTGGGCAAGACCAATGCGCCGGTGATGGGCCTGCGCGGGGTGACCGACAACTACCTGTTCGGGGCGACCAACAACCCCTTCGATACGACGCGCAACCCGGGCGGCTCGTCGGGCGGCAGCGCGGCGATCGTCGCCGACGGGCTGGTGTCGATCGCCGAAGGCACCGATGCCGGCGGCTCGATCCGCATTCCAGCAGCCTGGTGCGGGGTTTACGGCTACAAGCCGGCCTTTGGACGCGTACCCGTAGTGATGCGGCCCAACGCCTTTGCCGGCGACCTGCCCTATGTGTTCGAGGGGCCGATCACCCGGACGGTGGAGGATGCGGCGCTGGCGATGAGCGTGCTCGGCGGCTATGACCCGCGCGACCCGCTGAGCCTCGACGAGACGGTCGACTATCTCGGCGCCCTGAAGCAGTCGATCAAGGGCTTCCGGATCGGCTACAGCCCCAATCTCGATGTGTTCCCGGTCGATCCGCGGGTGGCGGAGACAGTGCAGCGGGCCGTCGGGGCGTTCCGCGAAGCCGGGGCCGAGGTCGAGGAGATCAAGCTCGGCATCCGCTACTCGCAGCGCGAACTCAGCGACCTGTGGCTGCGGCTGATGATGCCGTTGAACCTGGGGACACTCGAAGCAGTGAAGGCCGGAGGCCTCGACCTCCTCGCCGACCATCATGACGACTTCCCGCCGGAATACCTGCACTGGGTCGAGGGCTACGGGCAGAAGATGACCGCCGCCGACCTCCGTCGCGACCAGGCGATGCGCTCGGAAATCTACGACGCCTTCCAGGCGGCGTTCGCGACTTACGACCTGGTGATTACCCCGACGGTCGCCGCGCTGCCGGTAAAGAACGAAGCCGGCGGCAATACGCATGGGCCGCGCGAGGTCAACGGCGAAGCGGTCGACCAGGGGATCGGCTGGTGCCTCACCTACCCGCTCAACTTCACCGGACACCCGGCGGCGTCGATCCCGGCGGGGTTGGTGGATGGGCTGCCGGTGGGCATGCAGATCATCGGGCGGCGTTATGCCGATTCGGACGTGCTGGCGGCCAGTGCGGCGTTCGAGCGGCTACGGCCGTGGGCGGAGAGTTATCGGATCTGCGCCGAGCGGGTGATTTAGCGGGTTGGCAGATCAGCGCGGGGGGCACCCCCACCCTTGATCCCTCCCCACAAGGGGGAGGGAGACGCTTAGACCGAGACCCTGCAGCTATCGCCTGTGGGGAGGGCAGCAAAGCTTGTGAGCGAAGCGAACTAGCGTCGCTGGGTGGGGGTGGCCCAGCGCTCGATAGCTCAGTTCACCGCCGCGAAGCGCTCGTCAAATGCGTAGCCGGCGCCGCGGACGGTGCGGATCGGGTCGGCGTCGCGGTGGCGGTTGATGGCCTTGCGCAAGCGCCCGACATGCACGTCGACGGTGCGTTCGTCGACATAGACATCGTTGCCCCAGACGCCATCGAGCAGTTGCTCGCGGGAATAGACCCGGCCGGGGTGGCGCATCAGGTATTCGAGCAGGCGATATTCGGTGGGCCCCAGATGCACTTCGCGGCCGCCGCGACGGACGCGGTGGCTGGTGCGGTCGAGCTCGAGATCGCCGGCCTTCAGCACCGCCGTCACCAACTGCGGGCTCGAGCGGCGGAGCAGCGCGTTGATGCGGGCCAGCAGCTCGGGGATCGAGAACGGCTTCACCACATAATCGTCGGCGCCGGTGGCAAGGCCGCGCACCCGCTCTTCTTCCTCGCCGCGCGCCGTGATCATGATGATCGGGGTGCGGGCGGTTTCCTCACGCGAGCGCCAGCGGCGGCAGAGCTCGATCCCGGAGAGGCCCGGGAGCATCCAGTCGAGCAGGATCAGGTCCGGCACGCCGTCGCGGATCCGCTCCACCGCCTCGTCGCCCGAGGCGGCGGTGGCGACCCGAAAACCTTCGGCTTCGAGGTTGTAGCGCAGCAGGACGGCCAGATCGGCTTCGTCTTCGACGATCAGGATGGTAGCGGACATCAGATCACCCCTAGAGCGCTTTCGGGAAAGTTGTACGACCTTCCAGTTCGAAAGCTCTGGAAATCAAAGGCTTGGAACACTGCGCCGCTCCGACGGAACGGCGCAGCAGGTTAGCGCGGCTGGCGCTGCTGTTCTTCGGCGCCAAGGTGGCGGCCAGTCTCGAGATAATAGGCGGCTGCGGCGATGTTGGTGGCGTGGTCGCCGACCCGCTCGAGGCTCTTGGTGCAGAACAGCAGGTGCGTGCACTGCGTGATGTTGCGCGGATCTTCCATCATGTAGGTGAGCAGCTCGCGGAACAGCGAGTTGTACATGGCGTCGACCTCGTCATCGCGGCTGCAGACCTCAACGGCCGCGGCGGAGTCGCGGTTGAGGTAGGCGTCGATGGCGCTCTTCAGCTGCCGCGCCACCAGCTCCTTCATGTGCTTGACGCCATTGTAGAATTTCGGCGCGAGCCCGAGGGACTCGATCTGCATGGCGCGCTTGGCCAGCTGCTTGGCCATATCGCCGGTGCGCTCGAGGTCGTTGGCGACCTGGATCGAAGTCACCACCATGCGCAGGTCCGCCGCCATCGGCTGGCGACGGGCGATGATCGACACGGCGGCATCGTTGATGCGCTGCTGCATGTCGTCGATCTTCTTGTCGAACAGGCGCACATCCTGGGCCTGCTTGTGATCGAGCTTCAGCAGGGCGACCGCCGACTCGGTGATGGCCTGTTCGACCATGCCGCCCATTTCGGAAATGGCCTTGTTGAGGTTGGTGAGTTCGTCCTCGTAGGAGGAAACGATGTGCTCGTTGAGCGATGCCATAATATCGATCCTCTTGGACGTCAGCCGATACGGCCGGTGATGTAGTCCTGCGTCTGCTTGTTCTTGGGGTTGGTGAAGATGTCTTCGGTCTTGCCTTCCTCGATGAGCTTACCGAGGTGGAAGAACGCCGTCTTCTGGCTGACGCGGGCGGCCTGCTGCATGGAGTGGGTAACGATGACGATGGTGAAATTCTCACGCAGCTCGTCGATCAACTCCTCGATCACCGCGGTGGCGATCGGATCGAGCGCCGAGCAGGGCTCGTCCATCAGCAGCACTTCGGGTTTGGTCGCGATGGCGCGGGCGATGCAGAGACGCTGCTGCTGACCGCCGGAGAGACCGGTGCCCGGCTCCTGCAGACGGTCCTTCACTTCGTTCCACAGACCGGCGCGGCGCAGCGACGAGTGCACGATCTCGTCGAGATCGGCTTTGTTGCGGGCGATGCCGTGAATCTTGGGGCCGTAGGCGACGTTCTCGTAAATCGACTTGGGGAACGGGTTGGGCTTCTGGAACACCATGCCGACGCGGGCCCGCAGCTCCACCACGTCGATGGCGGGATCGTAGATATCGTCGTGGTCGAGGGTGATCTTGCCCACCACGCGGCAGCCGTCGATGGTGTCGTTCATGCGGTTGAGCGACCGCAGGAACGTCGACTTGCCGCAGCCCGACGGGCCGATCAGCGAGGTGACGTTGAACTGCTCGATCTTCAGGTCGACATCGAACAGGGCCTGCTTTTCACCGTAGAACACGCCGACCTTTTCGCCCTGCATCTTGGGCGGGGCGTTGGGGCGCGAGACGGGAGCGGCAATGGTCGCGGCAGATTCGAGGGACATGTCGGTCATCCAGGTCAGGGGTTACCAGCGGCGCTCGAAGCGGCGGCGGAGGAGAATAGCGGCGAGGTTCATCAGGGCGAGGAACAAGAGCAGCACCATGATGGCGCCCGAGGTGCGCTCGACGAAGGCGCGCTCGGCCTCGTTGGCCCACATATAGATCTGCACCGGCAGGGCAGTCGCCGGATCGAGCGGCGTGGTCGGGCGGTCGGCGACGAAGGCCACCATGCCGATCAGCAGCAGCGGCGCGGTTTCACCCAGCGCGCGGGCGAGGCCGATGATCGTGCCCGTCAGGATGCCGGGCATGGCGAGCGGCAGCACGTGATCGAACACCATCTGCATCCTGGAAGCGCCGATACCGAGCGCCGCCGAGCGGATCGAGGGCGGCACCGAGCGAAGCGCCGCGCGGGTGGCGATGATGATGGTGGGCAGTGTCATCAGGGTGAGCACCAGCCCGCCGACGATCGGCGCCGAACGCGGCAGGCCGAAGAAGTTGATGAACACTGCCAGCCCGAGCAGGCCGAAGACGATCGACGGCACGGCGGCGAGGTTGTTGATGTTCACCTCGATGAAGTCGGTGAAGCGGTTCTTCTTGGCGAACTCCTCGAGATAGATCGAGGCGGCAACGCCGATCGGAAGCGCGCAGAGCAGCACGATCGCCATCATGTAAAGCGAGCCGACGAGCGCCACGCCCAGACCGGCGGTCTCGGGACGGCTGGAGGCGCCGAAAGTGATGAGGCCCCAGTTGAACGGCGTCGAGACGGCGCCCTGCTGCTTGAGCTGATCGAGCCAGGCGACCTGCCGGTCGGAGACCTTGCGCTTGCTCTCAGGGACGGTGAGGTCGATCTGGCCCTTGTTGGCGCTGTCGATGTCAGCGGCAGCCAGCAGCGTCACGTTACGCGTGGTGCCGATCACCGAGGGATCGTTGACGACGATCTCGCGCAAGGTCGAGCGCGAACCGTCCGAGACGAACTTGGCGATATCGCGCATCGCCGCCTTGTCGTCGGTGGCAACGCCGAGCGCCTTGGCGACGGCGTTGCGGGCGATCACCGGGTAGTTGGCGGAAACGAGGACGCGCGGATTGGTTGCGCGCTCATTGTCCTTGTCGATGATCTCGGCGCTGAACTCGACCGGCACGGTGATCGAGGTCTGGACGAAGGCGGTGTAGCCCTTGCCGACGATCGAGACGAGCAGCACGGCGAGGAAGCCGAGACCGATGACAATGGCGGCGACGCCGTAGAGGCGGAACCGACGCTCGGCGGCGTGGCGGCGCTTCAGGCCGAAATCGCGGCGGGCCGGAGCCGTACTGGCCACGGCAGCGTGGGGCAAGGCTGCGTCGGTCATTCGTACTGCTCCCGATACTTGCGCACGATGTAGAGTGCATAGACGTTCATGCCGAGCGTCAGCGTGAAGAGGGTAAGCCCGAGGGCGAAGGCCACAAGGGTCTGCGGCGAGTTGAACTCGAGGTCGCCGGTGAGCTGGTTGACGATCTTGACCGTGATGGTGGTCATCGCCTCGAACGGGTTGAAGTTGATGCGGGCGGCGACGCCGGCGGCGAGCACCACGATCATGGTTTCGCCGATGGCGCGCGAGGCGGTGAGCAGCAGCGCGCCGACGATACCAGGCAAGGCCGCGGGGAGGATGACCTTGCGAATGGTCTCCGAGCGGGTGGCGCCGAGCGCCAGCGAACCGTCGCGCATGGCGCGGGGCACGGCGGTGATCACGTCATCGGAGAGCGAGGAGACGACCGGGATCAGCATCACGCCCATGACGATGCCGGCGGTGAACACCGACTGCGCCTGGATGAAGGAGAAGCCACCGGCCAGCGCTGCCGAAAGGTCGCGGAAGAAGGGCCCGAGCGTCACCACGGCAAAGATGCCGTAGACGATCGTGGGGATGCCGGCGAGCAGCTCGAGCAGCGGCTTCACCGTGGAGCGGACGCGATTGGAGGCATACTCACCCATGTAGACGGCAGCCATCAGGCCGACCGGCACGGCGAACAGCATGGAAACCAGCGCGATATAGAGCGTGCCCATGAGCAACGGGATGAGGCCGAACTGGCCTTCGCTGCCGCTGGAGCCTGCCGCGGCGAAGCGCGGATCCCAGACGGTGCCAAAGAAGAAGGTGAGCGGATCGACTTCGGAGAAGAAGTGGATGGTCTCGCCCAGCATCGACAGGATGATGCCGACGGTGGTGAGGATGGCGACGGTGGAGGCGCCAAGCAGCGAACACAGCACGACGCGTTCGACCTGGTTGCGGGCCCTGAGGCGCAGCCGGATACGAGAGTAGGCGAAGGCGGCGCCGGCGAGCGACAGCAGCAGCGTCAGGCCCTGGCCGATCAGCTTGTGGACGCCGGCATCGGCATTCACCCCGGCGGCGAGCGGCACCATGTAGTCCTCGCCGCTGTCGGCGAGGGTGATGCCGGCGGACTTCGCCATGTCGCGCAGCGCGGCGTACGAGGTGGGTACGTTGGGGCCCGACAGGTCGAGCTGGGTCAGCGCGTTCGAGGCGTTGCGGACGATACCGATGGAAAGGCTGGCCGCCGCCGGATCGGCGATGTGGGCCGTAACCTCCGAACGGATGCGGCTGTCGAGCAGGCCGGCCGAGACCGAGCTGACGACGAGATAGACGAGGAGCGCCGGGACGGTGGCGAAGATGAAGGCGAGCCAGCCGTGGTAGGTGGGCAGGGAGTGCGGCACTTCCTTGGCCCGGTCGGTGCCGTCGCGCTGCACGCGGGCGCGTTGGGCGGCGAAGAAGTAGGCCAAGGCACCGATGGCCAGAACGATTGCAACTACCCAGCCTGCTGACATGACGCCTCACTTGCCCCGATTAGACCGCCCGCGGGCGGCAGACCCGCCCGAAAGCGGGGGACGGCGCGGACCCCAGGGGACCCGCGCCGACACGTCGTATTAGAGAGCCGTACCGGCTTCGAACTTGGCGCGGATTTCTTCGCGCTCGGCATCGGGAGCGGCGACCAGGCCGTACTGAGCGAGCGGCGAGTCCGGCCCGATCATGTCGTCGGAGATGAAGAAGTCGACATACTCCTTGAGACCCGGGATGACGCCGATGTGCGCCTTCTTGACGTAGAAGAACAGCGGACGGGAAACCGGGTACTCACCCGACGAGATGGTGTCGGTCGAGGGAACCACGCCACCGACGGTCGCGACCTTCAGCTTGTCGGCGTTGTTCTCGTAAAAGGCGAGGCCGAACACGCCGACGCCGGTCTTGTTGCTGTCGATGCGGGCCAGGGTCTCGGTGTAGTCGCCATCGATGTCGACGGCCTTGCCGTCCTTGCGGATGGCGATGCAGGTCTTGGCGACGGCGTCGTCAGCCACGCCAGCGGCCTTCAGAGCATCCTTGTCGCAGCCGGCGTCGAGCAGCTTGGTCTCGAACACTTCGCGAGTGCCGTGCTTTTCGCCCGGGATGTAAGCGGCGATATCCCACTCGGGGAACGCCGGGTTCACTTCCGACCACTTGGTGTAGGGGTTGTCGACGAGCTTGCCGTCAACCACGACCTGGGCAGCGAGGGCCTTGTAGATGTCGGCGGGCTGGATAGCGAAATCCGGGCCGGCAATGTCGGTGGCGAAGACGATGCCGTCGTAGCCGATCTTGACTTCCTCGACGTCGGCGACGCCGTTGGCCTTGCAGGTCTCGAGCTCTTCGGCCTTGATCGGACGCGAGGAGTTGGCGATGTCGATCTTGTCTTCGCCGACGCCTTCACAGAACTGCTTGATGCCGGCGCCCGAACCACCGGACTCGACCACCGGGGTCTTGAAGTCCGGGAAGGCTTCGCCGAACGACTCGGCGACGATCTTGGCATAGGGGAGAACGGTGGACGAACCGGCGACCTGGACCTGGTCGCGCGCCGCGGCCACACCAAGGCCAGCGGCAAGCGCGATAACCGCGGCGCTCGCGAAAACTGCAATCTTCATGATGTTGTTCCCTTTCGGAAGGATCGGCCCTTTGGAGGCCAGTCGACGGTTCCGGTTCCTCCGGCCGCCCTGTCTGCAAGGCGGAACCTAGGGGCGTTGCCACAAGGTTTTATGACACTCCGATTGCATTTCTGTGACAGCCTAGATCGTTGATCCAGAAGCTTTATTTCCGACGATTGGGGATCCGGCCTGTGGAAAGGCCGGCGACTGTCATTTTCTGAGCAGCACGTCGACGCGGGTGCCCTGCCCCGGCTGGCTCTTGATCGAGAGCACGCCGTGATGGCGGGTGACGATGTGCTTGACGATGGCGAGGCCGAGCCCGGTGCCCTTCTTCTTGCGGCTGCTGTCGGCATCGACGCGGTAGAACCGCTCGGTAAGCCGCGGCACGTGCTCGGCCGCCACGCCGACACCGTGATCGACCACCGAGACCATTGCATCAAAGCCACGCCGACCGGCATCGGAGGAGAGGTTGATATCGATGGTATCGCCATCGGCGCCATACTTGATGGCGTTGTCGATCAGGTTCTCGAACACCTCGTAGAGCTCATCGCGGTCGCCGCTGACGATCACCGGCTCGTCCGGCGCCTGGACCTTGAGCTTGGTGCCCGAATCCTCAGCCAGCTTGTGCAGGCCCTCGGCCACCTCGCGCATCAGCGCCCCCAGTTCGACCGGTGTAGTGGGACGCATGTGCTGGCGCATCTCGATGCGGCTCAGCGACAACAGCTCCTCGATCAGCTTGGCCATGCGGGCGGCCTGGCCACGCATCAGGCCGAGAAAGCGCTCGCGCGCCTCCTTGTCGTTGGCGGCGGGGCCGAGCAGGGTATCGATGAAGCCGACCAGCGAGGTCAGCGGGGTGCGCAGCTCGTGGCTGGCATTGGCGATGAAATCGGTGCGCAGCATCTCGAGGCGTTTCTCCTCGGTCTGG
>JAEUMC010000454.1 GCA_016793415.1 Devosia sp.
TCGATGTGCCGGCATAGCCGGCGATCTTGGCGTCGAGGACAAGGAGGCATTCGGATAGCTCGGCAAGCTGCGCCCGCACCCGTTCGCGATGCTGTTCGAGCAGCTCGCGACGCCCTGCCTCGGTAGCAGGGCCCGCTTCGCGCAGCGCCGCATAGTGCAGCATCTCGCGGATCGGCATCCCGGTCGCCTTGAGGTGACCGAGAAACTCGATCCAGGTGAGGATCGACTGATCGTAATCGCGCTGGCCCGACTGGTCCCGGTCGGCATAGGGCAACAGCCCGATCCGCTCGTAGTAGCGGATCGTATGGGCGGTAAGTCCCGAGCGCCTGACCAGCTGACCGATCTTCATCTCTACCTTCCTTGTCCCGACGAGAACCAAGGCTAGGAGTTCGAGTGCACTCTAAGTCAAGCGCCGATTTTCGACGGGCCAGCGCGATGGCCTGCTAGGCGTTGTAGCCGCTGTCGACGAGGATCGAGGTGCCGGTAATGCTGCGCCCGCCGGGGCCAGCGAGGTGCACCACCGCCGCGGCGATATCCTCGGCGGCGCCGAACCGACCCAGCGCGTTGAGCCCCATCTGCGACGGCGCCATCGGCCCGTCGGCCGGGTTCATGTCGGTATCGGTCGAACCGGGATCGACGGTGTTGATGGTGATCCCCAGCGGCCCCAGTTCACGCGCCAGCGCCCGGGTCATGCCGCCCAGCGCCGATTTGCTGGTGACATAGAGGCTGAGGCCCGGCCCCGCGACGCGCGTCGCCATATTGGTGCCGATCGAGATGATCCGCCCACCCTCGCTCATGTGCTTGACCGCCGCCTGCGTCGCAAAGAACGGCGCCCGGGCATGGATCGAGAACAGCCGGTCGAACGATTCGACCGTGACGTCGCCGAACGGCCCGCCGGTGCCGACGCCGGCATTGTTGACGAGGATGTCGAGGCGGCCCAGTTCTTCGACCGTGCGATCGACGGCGGCCATCACCGCATCGGGGTCGGCCGAATCGACCTGCATGGCGATGGCCCGCCGCCCCATCGCGGTAACCTCTTGCGCAATCTCGCCGGCCTTCTCGCCGTTGCGCTCGAAGGTGAAGGCAACGTCGGCGCCTGCGTGCGCCAGGGCCAGCACCGTGGCTGCACCGATGCCGCGGCTGCCGCCGGTCACGAGGGCCACGCGGCCGGAAAGCTCAAGGTCGGTCATATCGGATCTCCATTTTCTACCGATCGGTACACAATTGGCTATGACGGTTGCGATGTCCCGTCAACAATTTTATACTGATCGGTAGACAATCATCCGGAAACCCGATTTTGGCTGGCCGCCCCCGAGAGTTCGACCGAGACCTGGCGCTGGACCAGGCGATGCGCCTGTTTTGGGAGCGCGGCTATGAGGGCACCTCGATCAATGACCTGACCGAGGCGCTCGGCGTCGGCAAGCCAAGTCTCTATGCGGCCTTCGGCTCCAAGGAACAGCTGTTCTACGAGGCGTTGGACCTTTACGTGCGCACCTACGGACCAACCCTCGGCGACGTACCGACGGCGCGTGGCGCCATCGAGTCGCTGCTGCGGTCCAATGCGGAGACCTATGTCGACCCCAACATTCCCTCGGGCTGCATGATTGTGCTGGCCGCCGCGGTCGGCCCGCCACAGAACGCCGAAGTGCGGGCGCACCTCGCCATGCTGCGCAACGCCTCGACCGGTTCGTTCGCGGCGCGGATCAGGAAGGGCATGGTCGACGGCGACGTCCCCGAGGGCGCCGATGCCGAGGGCATGGCGCAGTTCTACA
>JAEUMC010000474.1 GCA_016793415.1 Devosia sp.
GGCCTCGGCTGCATGGGAATGAGCCAGTCCTATGCCCCGTTCCCGGAGAAATCCGCCTCCGTTGCCCTGATCCGGTCGGCCGTTGAGCGCGGCCTCAGCTTCTTCGATACCGCCGAGGTTTACGGTCCCTTCGGTAACGAGGAAATCGTCGGCGAAGCGCTGGCCCCGGTGCGTGACCAGGTGGTGATCGCCACCAAGTTCGGTTTCCAGTACCAGGATGGCAAGTCGACTGGCGTCAACAGCCGGCCCGAGCACATCCGCAGCGCGCTCGAGGGCTCGCTCAGGCGCCTGCGCACCGACCGCATCGATCTCTACTACCAGCACCGGGTCGATCCGAATGTGCCGATCGAGGAGGTCGCCGGCACCGTGCGCGACCTCATCGCCGAGGGCAAGGTCAGGCATTTCGGCATGTCCGAGGCCGGCCTGACCACCATCCGCCGTGCCCACGCGGTGCAGCCGCTCACCGCGCTGCAGAACGAGTATTCGCTGTGGTTCCAGCGCCCGCCGGTGCTCGATCTGCTCGAGGAGCTCGATATCGGCCTCGTCGCCTATAGCCCGCTCGGCAAGGGTTTCCTCGCCGGTAAGATCGATGCGGCGACCACCTTCGAGGCGCACGATATCCGCAACACCATCCCGCGCTTCACCCCGGCGGCGCGCACTGCCAATCAGGCAATGGTCGATCTGCTCGCCCGTATCGGCGCAGGGCTTGCCGCCACGCCGGCGCAGGTGGCGCTCGCCTGGCTGCTGGCTCAGCGCCCGTGGATCGTGCCGATCCCCGGCACCACCAAGCTGCCGCGCCTCGAGGAGAACATTGCCGCCGCTTCGCTGCATTTGTCACCGGACACCCTTGCCGCAATCGACGCCGCGGCTGCCGCGATCGAAGTGCAGGGCGCCCGCTACAACGAGCAGCAGGAGCGCGCCACCGGGCTCTGAGGGCAGGTCACCTGGCTATGCCGGCGCCGCCATGCGCGGCGTCGGTTCTGCCGCCGCCCGGGCCGGATCGAACAGGCACCGGGCCGCATTGGCGGCCGCTCCGGCATAGGCCGGATCGCCATGCACGAGGATCAGCGCCATGGCGCCCTCGATCAGGACGAACAGTTCTCGCGCCCGCTCGGCCGGCTGTTCCAGTCCCGCGGTTGCCAGAACCCCCGTGAGATACTGCTCCATCGCGGCCTTGTGCTGGTGGGCGATCGTCCGCGCCGGGTGCCCCGGCAGGTCGGCGAGTTCCATCGCCAGCCGGGTAAACCCCGATCCCGCCCAGTGCGGTGTGGTCGACCACTCGACCAGCTTGTCGAACAGGGCCTCGACGATTTGCGCCGGGGTGCCGGAGAGCCTGACCCCATAGGGGTCGAGGCTGGCGAACACCTCCGCGTGCTGGGCCGAGAGCACCGCGGCCAGCAGGGCATCCTTGCTCTCGAAGTGATGGTAGAGCGTGCGCTTGGTCACTCGGCTCGCGGCCGCGATCTCGTCGATCCCGGCACGAAAGAATCCGCTCTTGCGGAAGAGCCGGTGGGCTTCCCGCAGGATTTTCTGGCGGGTCTCGTGCGCAGAGCGGGGCATGAGGCAATGCTAGCGCCTCGCAAAGTATACCCGCTAGTGAATTTACATTGCCCATCCGCAGACGGATCGATGGCAGCACCAGAAATGGAGGTGCTGTCATGGACGCTCTTCTGGAACGGCAGGACGGAGCTCTCGCCTTGCGACAGCCGGCCCCGGTGCCGGCAGCGATGCAGGTAATGACCTGCATCGAGGATCTTCGGCTTGCCGCTCGCCGGCGCGTGCCCCGTGCCTTCTTTGGCTATGCCGAGGCCGGCTCCTACACGCAGCGAACGCTCGCAGCCAACCGGGCCGATCTCGAGCGCATCAGCCTGCGTCAGCGGGTGCTCGTCGACATCTCGCAGCGCAGCACCAGCACCACGCTGCTCGGCGAGCGCGTGGCGCTGCCGGTCGCACTGGCCCCGATCGGCATTGGCGGGCTGCAGTGGGGCGATGGTGAGATCCTCGCCTGCCGTGCCGCCCAGGCCGCCGGCATCCCCTATACCCTGGGCACCATGTCGATCTGCTCGATCGAGGATGTCGCTGCCGCGGTCGACAAACCCTTCTGGTTCCAGCTCTACGTGATGAAGGATCGCGGCTTTGCCCGTTCGCTGATCGAGCGCGCCATCGCTGCGCGCTGCAGCGCCCTGGTCCTCACCGTCGACCTGCAGGTGCTAGGCCAGCGCCACGCCGACATCAAGAACGGTCTGTCGGTGCCACCGGCGCTCAAGCTCAGTAACCTCATCAACATGGCGGGCAAGCCGCGCTGGGCCCTCAGCATGCTTGGCGCCAAGCGCCGCACCTTCGGCAATCTGGCCGGTTTCGTGCACGGCAAGGCCAGGGTAAAGGCGCTCAGCGAGTGGGTGGCGCACCAGTTCGACGAGACCTTGAGCTGGAAGGATGTGGAGTGGATCCGCGGCATCTGGCCGGGCAAGCTGATCATCAAGGGCATCCTCGATGTCGAGGATGCCCGGGCCGCGGTCAGCGTCGGCGCGTCCGCCATCGTCGTCTCCAACCATGGTGGCCGGCAGATGGATGGGGCTGCGTCCTCGATTTCGATCCTGCCGCACGTGGCCGATGCCGTCGGCGCCGAGCTCGAAGTGCTGTTCGATGGCGGCGTGCGCTCGGGCCAGGACGTGCTGCGCGCCATCGCTCTGGGCGCCCGGGGCTGTCTCATCGGTCGGGCGTACATCTATGGTCTGGGAGCAGGCGGCGAGGCCGGCGTGAGCCGGGCCATCGAGATCATTCGGAAAGAACTCGACGTGACCATGGGGCTCGCCGGTCTCAACACCATCGGCGAGATCGATCGCCGGTGCCTCGTGGAGTAGGGCGGCGAGCCTAGGGAACGACGATCTCCGACCCGGTCTTCACCCGGTCGAGCGCCACCAGGGTGCGAAAGCTCGCCACCGCGTCGTTCTGGGCGAACAGCCGGCGCGTCGTCGCCTCGTAGCTCACCATGTCGGGTGAAACGATGATCAGCACGAAGCTGGTGCCGCCCGTCACGTAGTAACACTGCTGCACTTCCGGTGCGTCGCGGAACAACGCCTTGGCCGCGTCCACCGTCTGCAGCCGCTCGTTGCTGAGGTGCACTTCGACGATTGCGTGATCCCCATCGCCACGGCGCGGGTGTCGAGCACGGCGACGTTCTTCTCGATGACGCCGGCAGCCTCCATCGCCGCGATGCGGCGCTGCACCGCCGCCGCCGAAAGGTTCACCGCCGCGGCGATCTGGCGTTGCGGTGTCTTGTTGTCGCGCTGGACGATCCGAAGAATGGCGCGATCGAAGCTGTCGAGCTTGCGAGCTGGCACGCGAGTTTGGGTCATGAGTGAGTTTTTGTTGCATTTGGAGCGGCAA
>JAEUMC010000503.1 GCA_016793415.1 Devosia sp.
GAAAGTCTCGAGCTTCAGCAGGTCCGCGCCCAGTTGTGCAGGCACGCCCGGATCGAGAAAGTCGAGCACCGGCGTGGCGATCTGCACGTCGTCTTCGAGCACCAGGGCGGCGGGCGCGCCGCTGTCGAGCAAGCGGCTCCAGCTGCGCTGGTGGCTGAGGCCGCAGGCCAGGTCGCCCGCCGCCAGCCGCCACAGGCTGTGTGTCGTTCCGTGCCAATCGAGAAGTTCGCGTGGCACCTCGTCCATGCGCACCGCCTCGATGCGTTCGGCAGCGATGCCGAGGCGCCCGAACTGACGCTCCATGAAAGCGCGCCGATCAGGACGGGAGGCGAGGTTGATGTAGTAGACGGGGATGGTCTGCATCGGTGACCGAGTGGCACGAAGCAGGCGAGGGTGTCCAGTGCACCTCCGCCACGGTCACATCAGCTTCTGCAGGTCGCTGGCCACCGGCAGGCGATACTGCCGGGCCCCCCACAGCTCGCCGGTGGGGGCGAAGGTGGCGATCAGCCGCAGATGGTGGCCCCAGTGGCGCGAGGCGCGACGCCAGCGCGGCTCCGTGCTGCGGCTATCGTGGTTCGAGAACATGCCGCGGCGATCGTCGAGGTCGCTGCGCCCCGCACCTTGGCGTCCGTCGACCGTCTGGTCGAGCTGGATGGCGAGCGCCGGCACGGACTGGTAGATCCGCGCCTCGTAAAACAGGCTGCCGGGGCGCCCGAACAACAGCGTATCGAGCGGCAGAGCGTCAACCTCGGGGTGCACCACCAGCCGTTTGGCCAGTGCCCTGGTCATGACATAGGCCGCTGACCCCATGCTGGACGACATCAGGCGGCCTCGCCCGATCCCCGCCGCCGTGCTCGGCACCAGCCGGCCCACCATCGCCGAGGTCTGTCGCGTCTCCATCTGAATGGCATCGACGCCGTCGAGCAGGTGCGGATCGTCCAGCACGGCGGGCAGGTGCGCCGAGAGCAGCACGTCATCCTCGAGGATCAGCGCCGCCGCGATGTCGCGCTCGATCATCAGCTGCCAGATCTTCTGATGGCTGCGGCTGCAGCCGAGTTCGGCCGGGCTGAGCGGCGATCCTTCAACATCGCCGCAATCGGCGGCGGTAAGCGCTTCGATGCGAGTCGCGGCCAGGCCCAGGGCGGCGAGCTGTCGCTCCACGTGCGCGCGGCGATCCGGTCTTGAGGCGAGATTGATGTAGAAGATCGGCAGCGGCATGGCGTGACAGAACGGCAAGGCCGTTCCCAGGTCCCTGACTACATGAGCTTGCGCAGGTTCTCGGCAATCGGGAACTGGAGCTTGCGCGCGCCCCATAGTTCGCCGCTGGAGCCGAACGTGACCAGCACCCGCATGTAGTGCCGGAACTGAATCTTCAGCCGGCGCCAGCGAATGGCGAGGCTCTTGTGCGGCAGAGCGCCCGTTAGCCGATTGTCGTCGAGGTCGCTTTTGCCGGCGCCACGCCGGCCATCGACCGTCTGATCGAGCTGGATGGCAAGAGCCGGCAGC
>JAEUMC010000508.1 GCA_016793415.1 Devosia sp.
CTGCGCGCCGTGCCAGCCGGCATTGAGCCGGTCGGCCGAGGTGACGGCGAGTACCGCCACGTTGCGCCGCTCGCCACCGATCATCCCGGCAGCGGTGATCGCTTCGCTGGCCAGCACACCCTGGTAGGCGATGATCGCCTCGCAGTTCGGCGTCGGCGGCACCAGCCAATAGGCGCCGCGGATGATGTCGCTGGCGAGCCGGGCTGTGACGTCGCGCGGCGGCTGTTCGATCGAGCGGGTGGAGAGGCGGAGGTAGACCGAGCCGCCCGACACATCGCGCGGCCAGTCGGCGAGATCGGCCCGATCGCTGCCATCGCGCTGCATGTAGTCGAAGGCCCAGTCGATGATCACGCTGAGTTCGTCGGCGAAGGCCGGCTCGAACGAGGCGAGCCCATCCTGTGCCATGCCGATCAGGGGCGTGCCCACCGACTGGTGCGCACCGCCTTCGCCGGCCAGCGACACACCCGACGGCGTCGCCACCAGCAGGAACCGCGCATCCTGGTAGCAGGCATAGTTCAGCGCATCGAGGCCGCGGGCGATGAACGGATCGTAGAGTGTGCCGATCGGCAGCAGTCGTTCGCCGAACAGCGAGTGGCTGAGGCCGGCGGCGCCAAGCAGCAGAAACAGGTTCATCTCGGCGATGCCCAGCTCGATATGCTGGCCATCGGGGGTGAACTGCCACTTCTGCGCGCTCGGGATGCGCTCCTTCTGGAAGATGTCGGCCATCTCGCGGTTGGCGAACAGGTGGCGACGGTTCACCCAGGTGCCGAGGTTGGTCGAGACGGTCACGTCGGGCGAAGTGGTGACGATGCGGCGCGCCAGCTCGCTGTCGGTCTTGGCATAGCTGTCGAGGATCTTGCCGAACGCCGTCTGGGTGGAAGTGGCGCCGGGGCCGACGAATTGCGGCCCCAGCGCCGGGACGGCGGGGGAGGAAAGCCGTCTTGTCTGGGTGGTGTTGAAGGGGACGCTGTCGAGGAAGGCCGTCAGTTCACGCTCCGACGGCTTCAGGCCTTCGAAGCGTTCCCATTCGTGGCCGTCGCGGACCCGCATGGCGGCCTTGAGGCTGTCGATCTGGGCGCCGGTCATCTGCCCGGCGTGGTTGTCCTTGTGGCCCGCCAGCGGCGTGCCCCAACCCTTGACCGTATAGGCGATGAACACCGTCGGCTTGTCGGTGGTCTGGCCCTCGAACTGCTCGAGGAGACTCTCGATGCAGTGGCCGCCGAGGTTGGCCATCAGCTCGGCCAGTTCCGCATCGCTGCGCCGCTCCAGCAGCGCGGTGACCGGACCCTGGTCGCCGATCTCGTCGGTCAGCCGCTCGCGCCAGGCGGCGCCACCGCGGAACATCAGCGCCGAGTAGAGGGCGTTGGGGCAGGCATCGATCCACTCGCGCAGCCGCTCGCCGCCCGGTTCGGCAAAGGCGCGACGCTGCTTGGCGCCATACTTCAGCGTCACGACGTTCCACTCGAAGGCGCGGAAGATCGCCTCGATCCGATCGTACAGCCCCTCGCGCACCACCCCGTCGAGGCTCTGGCGGTTGTAGTCGATGATCCACCAGGTGTTGCGGAGGCTATGCTTCCAGCCTTCGAGCAGGCACTCGTAGACGTTGCCCTCGTCGAGCTCGGCATCGCCGACCAGCGCGATCATCCGGCCCTCGGGGCGCTTGTTCGCCCAGGGCTTGGCCCGCACATAGTCCTGGATCATCGAGGCAAAGGCAGTGAAGGCGACGCCGAGGCCGACCGAGCCGGTGGAGATATCGACGTCGTCGGTATCCTTGGTACGCGAGGGGTAGGATTGCGCCCCGCCGTAGCCGCGAAACGCCTTGAGCTTGTCGAGGCTCTGCTTGCCGAACAGGTATTGGACGGCATGGAACACCGGCGCCGCGTGCGGCTTCACCGCCACCCGGTCCTCCGGCTTGAGGATGCCGAAATACAGCGCCGACAGGATCGCCGTCATCGAGGCTGAGGAGGCTTGGTGGCCGCCGACCTTCACCCCATCCGGGTTGGGGCGAAGATGGTTGGCGTGGTGGATCATCCAGTTGGACAACCACAAGGCTTTGCCAGCCAGCGCCTCAATCAGGGCGATACGCTCCGTCGACATGTCCCCTCCCAAATGTCTGACATTAACGGTGCACTAGCCGGATGGGTGTTTCCTGCCTATTGTGACCGTTCTGTCATCCCTCTGCGCAGGATTTGCAATGAAATGCCGACCAGGACGGTGAATTCTGCCAAAACCGAGTTGACCGGAATCGATCGCCGCATCCTCCGGGCATTGCAGGAGGATGGCCGGATGACCATCCAGGCGATTGCCGACCGGGTCGGGCTGTCGGCCTCGCCGTGCCTGCGCCGCATCCGGCAGATGGAAGAGGCGGGGATCATCGCCGCCTACAGCGCCGTGGTCGACCAGAAGGCGGTGGGGCTGCCGGTTTCGGTGTTCATCTCGATCAAGCTGGAGCGGCAGCGGGCCGAGGAGCTCGACCGCTTCGGCGCGGCCATCGAAGGCTGGCCCGAGGTGATGGAGTGCTACCTGATGACCGGCCAGTTCGATTTCCTGCTGCGCGTCGTCTGCGCCGACCTCGCCGCCTACGAGGCATTCCTGCGCGAGAAACTGACCCAGGTGGCCGGCGTCAGCTCGATCGAGTCGAGCTTCTCGCTCGGCCAGGTGAAATACTCCCGCGTGCTGCCCATCTGACGCAGTTACGCCGCGGCCGAACATCGCTAAAAGCGGACCCGACAGTTTTCTTCGGGTGAGTCATGCAGGCCGACAGCATCGTTCTTGGCGCGGGTATCGTGGGCGTCAGTGTCGCGGTGCATCTGCAGATGCGGGGCAGGGCGACGATACTGGTCGATCGGCGCGGCGTCGGCGAGGAAACCTCCTACGGCAATGCTGGGTTGATCCAGCGCGAAGGGGTGATGCCGCACGCCTTCCCGCAAGGGTTTGGCGATCTGTTCCGCTACGGGCTGAACAACCGCACCGACATGCACTACCACCTCAGTGCCTTGCCGCGCATCGCGCCGTTCCTCGCGCAGTATTGGTGGCACTCGCGCCCGGATCACTATCGGCGCATCGTCGAGACCTATGCGCCGCTGATCGCCCAGTCGATCAACGAGCACGCGCCGCTCATCGAGCGGGCAGGGGCAGGCCACCTGATCGAGAAGAAGGGCTGGTATCTGCTTTATCGCGACAAGGCCAAGCAGGATGAGGGGTACCTGAAGGCCGAGACCTTGCGCCGTGATTTCGGCATCGGCAGCGCCGAACTCTCCAGCGCTCAGATGCACGCGATCGAACCTGGCCTCGGCATCCCGCTCGAGGGCGCCTTGCATTGGACCGACCCGTGGAGCATCCGCGACCCCGGTGGGCTGGTGGTCAAATACCGCGAGCTGTTCGAACAACTGGGTGGCGTCGTCGTCACCGGCGATGCGCTGGGGCTGCAACAGGGCGCCAAAGGCTGGCGCCTGCCGGTGGCGGACGGAATGCTCGAAGCACGTGAGGCGGTGATTGCCCTCGGGCCATGGGCCGGCGACCTCACCGACCGGCTCGGCTATCGCCTGCCGCTGGGGGTCAAGCGCGGCTACCACATGCATTTCGGCCAGCCCTCGGCGCAGCCGCTCGGCAACTGGATCCTCGACACCAGTTACGGGTACCTGCTGACCCCGATGGCCAAGGGCATTCGCCTCACCAGCGGGGCTGAATTCGCGCTGCGCGATGCGCCCTCGACGCCGGTGCAGGTCGATCGCGACGAGCCATTCGCCCGTCAACTGTTCCCGGGCCTCGGGCCGCGGCTCGAAGCCCAGCCCTGGCGCGGTGCGCGCCCGGCAACCCCCGACATGATGCCGATCATCGGCCCGGCGCCCGGCCATCGCAACCTGTGGTTTGCCTTCGGCCACGCCCATCATGGCATCACGCTCGGCCCCGTCACCGGCCGGCTGATCGCCGAAATGATCACCGGCGAGACGCCGTTCGTCGACCCCGCAGCGTTCTCGGCCAAGCGGTTTCTCTAAGGAGAAGCCGGTGCGGGCTGCCCCCTTGATCCCTCCCCGCAAGGGGGAGGGAGACGCCATCACCAACGCCAGTGTTTTGGTCTCC
>JAEUMC010000544.1 GCA_016793415.1 Devosia sp.
GGCCTCGGAGCGGTAGCCGTCGGCACGGCTCACCACGAACTGTCGATTCTGTTCGGCGAAGCGATCCGTCTCCAGCCCCTCGTTGGTGAAGGACTGGACGACGCGAATGCCGGCCAGCGCGTCCTCGACCCGCTCGTTCACTGCAGCGATCTGCTGCTTGCTGCGCTCAAGCGCTCGATTCATCCGCCGGTTGAAGTGCAGCGCATAGGCCACGGCGAAGGGCGTAAGCGCGAGAATCAAGGCAGCCAGAATCGGATCGATGAAGAACAGCACCAGCATCGCCCCGCCAAACTTGAACACGGCAATCGCGAGGTCTTCGGGGCCGTGATGGAACAGCTCTCCCAGCCACAGCGTGTCGTTGCTGATCCGGCTCATCAGCTGGCCGGTGCGCTGCCGGTCATAGAAGCCGAACGACAGCTTCTGGCAGTGCTCGAACAGTTCCTGGCGCACCGCGGCCTCGATGCGGGCGCCCATCACGTGGCCCTGGTAGTCGACGAAGAACGTTGCCGCCACCTCGATGGCGAGGATGCCGAGCATCACCGCGCCCATCACGAGGATCTGCCAGAACACCTCGGGCGCCTCGGGCAGGGCGAGCAGCCGCGTCGTCACAAAATTGGCGCTGAGCGGCAGCGCAATGGCGGTGCCGGCGACGAGGATCGCGCAGCAGAGGTCGGCCGCAAGCAGCGGCAGATGCGGTCGATAGTAAGAGATGAACTTCCGTGCCCGCCGCCGGTTGCGCTGGCGGACGTCCGGGTCGTTCGAGGTGGTGAAGAAGCTGCGGTTAGGGCGCTGCGGGTTTTTCCTCGCGCGCGGGGAGTGAGAGGGCATGAAGCGTGGTGTCCTTGCTGAAATAGGCTCCTTTCCGGTGGGACAGCGTCGCTTTCATTCTGATCTCCCTGGGGGCAGCGAATTGGGAGGCGGACCATAGGCCGAGCCCGAGCACCCGGCAACCGGGGCACGCTGTCGGTGCAGTGGGTGTGGCTGGGTGGTGACAGTACGGCCGGCTGCTGAGCGAGCCGACCCCCACCCTTGATCCCTCCCCCTAAACATGGGGAGGGAGACGCAGAGCTCCAATGTCGGTGTTTTGGTCTCCCTCCCCTTGTTTGGGGGGAGGGACAGGGGGGGCAGCCCGCGCCGGCGTCCAGGCGTTGCACGTGGCGCCCTACAGCGCCAAAGCCGCCTCGCGCTTGCCATAGGCCCGGAGGAATGTCCTCACCCCGTTGCGGGCGGCCTGCGCCAGTTCGGCGTCGCTCACCATCTGGCCGGGTTCGTTCGGCAGGTCGGCGCGGATGAGCGCCATGAATTGCCGGGCGGCGAGGTCGGGGTCGTCGAGATCGATGTCGCCGGCGCGAGCGAGGCGGGCGAAGCGCGCGGAGATGGCGGGCCAGTTCTTGCCCGGGCCATAATCCTTCCAGGTCTCGAACAGCTCGGGATAGCGGCTGCCCTCGTTCTCGATCAGCTTGCGCAGCGCGCGTGAGTTCTCATCGCACAGGCAATCGCGGGTCAGCCGGATGGCGAACTCCACCAGTTCGCGCCCGATATCCTCGGGCTCGTCCGGGAAGGTGGCGAGCACGGCGATCAGCCGGGCGCTGCCCTGTTCGTTGATGCCGCGCACCACCTCGACGAACAGTTTTTCCTTGTCGCCGATCTGGTTGTAGATCGTCTGTCGGGAGACGCTCGCCTCTTCGGCGATCGCATCGATGCTGGCGCCGACATAGCCATCGCGCACGAACACTGCGGTGGCGGCGCTGATGATGGCGCAGCGCTTGTTGTAGTTGCCCCGCTGCATGGCAGGGCTGCGATGTAGGTCGTGGCTGATCTCCATACCCGGGATGATAATGGGACTTGACGAATTGGACAAGAGTGTCCAAAAGTCACTTTGACACAAGTGTCCATTTTTGTGGACTCGGGTGTCATCCAAGCGGCAGCTAAACCGGGTAAACCGGCGAGGGAGGCAAACGACGCGCGGGGGTGAAACGCGCGCGGCCGAACTCTGTCCGACGCTCGTTGCCGGGCGGTCTGCTCGCTCTCAGTCACACAAGCAGTGTTGGGATTTACTGCTATGAACGCAAAACTCATTCGCATGGCCATCGTACTCGGCCTGCTGTCGGTGATCGGCCCCGTCGCCATCGACATGTATCTGCCGGCTTTGCCGGAAATCGGCGGGCAACTGGGTGTCACCGATGCGTCGGTGCAGCTGAGCCTGATGTCCTTCATGGCCGCCTTTGCCGTGGGCCAGCTCATTTACGGGCCGATCAGCGACATGGTCGGCCGCAAGCCGCCGCTTTACATCGGCACGCTCGTCTTCATCGCCGGCTCGATCGGCTGTGCCGTGGCGCCATCGGTCGAGTGGCTGATCGTCTCGCGCTTCATCCAGGGTATCGGTGGTTGCGCGGCGATGTCGCTGCCGCGCGCCATCGTGCGTGATGAATATACCGGCGCCGAGGCCGCGCAGCTGTTCAGCCTCATCATGCTGGTGTTCTCGATCTCGCCGATTCTCGCCCCGCTCGCCGGCAGCATCGTCATCGCCTTCGGCGACTGGCGCCTGCTGTTCTGGGTAATGGGTGCGGTGGGCGTGTTCGGCCTGCTGCTCTCGGTCGTCGCGCTCAAGGAGACGCGTCCCAGGCACCTGCGCACCGAGTCCACCATCGGCGGCGCGATCCGCGGCTATGGCTCGCTGCTCAAGGATTGGAACTTCATGGGCCTGACCTTCATCGGCGCCTTCGGCATGTCGGCCTTCATGGCCTTCATCGGCAATTCGAGCTTCGTGTTCATCGGGCACTACGGCCTGACGCCGACCCAATACAGCCTCGCCTTCTCGGTCAACGCCATCTCGTTCTTCGCGGTGTCGCAATCGACCGGCTTCATGGTGAAGCGCTTCGGCCTGCAGCGCGTCGTGCGCTGGGCGGTCACCGGCTTCGCACTCTCGATGGCGCTCCTGGCCGGCATCTTTGTCGCCGGCATCGACAGCATGTGGGTGCTTTCCGGCCTGATGTTCATCGCCTTCGGCTTCCTCGGCCTCGTGCTGCCGACTACCGGCGTCCTGGCGATGGAAGAGCATGGCGAATTCGCCGGCACGGCCTCGGCCCTGATGGGGACGCTGCAGATGGTGCTCGGCGCCGTGGTGATGGGGATCGTCGGGGCCTTCCACGACGGCACCGCCATCCCGATGGTGCTCGGCTTCGCGGTCTGCGCCATCCTCGCCTTCATCCTGACCCAGCTGACGATCCGCACCACGGTCACCCCGGTGGTCGGCGCACCGGCGGAATAACAGCCATCCCATGCAGGGTGCTGGGCGCGGGAGGTAACTTCCGCGCCTTTTTCTTTTGGGGGAACGAACCAAAGGGTTAGTGGGCTTTCCCCCACCCAGCGACGCTAGTTCGCTTCGCTCACAAGCTCTGCTGCCCTCCCCACAAGGGCGAGGGAGGCGATGGAGCCGAAATGCCGGCAGTCAGGTCTCCCTCCCCCTTGTGGGGAGGGATCAAGGGTGGGGGGGCCACACGCACGGAGAGAGCAGTCAGCTCTTCGGCATATCCGCGCAAACGTACGGCACGGTCGCCGTCACGTATTTCTCTTCCACCGCGTCGTTGCCGAGCTTGAGGCTCAGCACCAGTTCGGCGTCGGTGAGCGAGACGATGTCGGCATTGATGTCCATGCCGTCCTCGTTCCACTTGAGTGCGGTGTCGGAGGTAAGCTCCCAGGCGCTCAGCCGATGCGTTTCCCAGCAGGAATCCTGCACCAGCGTGCCGTCGGAGAGGAAGATCTTCATCACGCCGGGCAGGTCGCCATCGGCCTTGGTCCAGACCCGGTCGACAAGACCGGCTTTGCTGGTCTTGGCGTCGGTGGCGGATTCGGCGGGGGTATCTTCGGCGAAGGCCGGCAGACAGGCGGTGGAGCCGACGCCCCACATGGCGAGCAAGGCGAAGAGGGCGGCTTTGCTGGTCATTCGGCGTCTTTCTCCCGTGGTGATCCGAAGATGGGGGCGGCGCGATCGGCATGCAAGGAGGCACGGCGATTGCGACGGAAATCGGATCATTAGCGGCACAAAGTGAACGGCCGATGAGCGTGGGGCTCATCGGCCGTATCGAGCGGCAACGTGGGTGGGGGCTGCTACTCGATCCCTGTGTGCCCCCCAGGTGCCGCCGTCCTAGCGGATCGAGCAGGCGCATTCGCCCTCCGATCGAACGGGCGTCAGGCGCTTGCAAGGCTGGCAAAGCCGGCGACCAGTTTCACCAGGTCGGCGTGCCGGCGTCCGCCGGTCTTTTCGTAAAGCCGCCTCAGGTGGAACTTCACGGTCGTCTCGCTGATCCCGAGGGCTTCTGCGACCTCGGGCGCGCCACCGATCTCGACGATGGCGATCAGCACCCTGAGTTCAGCCGGCGTCAGCCCATAGGCGCGGATCAGCGCCTCGGGCGCCGTCTCGACGTGCAGTTCGGCCCGCTGCACGAACAACGCCGCGACGGCCGCCGTGCTGGTGCGCACCTGGCGCCGGAAGCCTGAGCTGAGCGGCAGTACATGCGCCACCAGCGCCTCGCCATCAGGCCCGGCAAGGGGCAGGGCAATGCCGCGCTCACCGAGCAGCGCATCGCCCGCATCACCATACGCCGCTGCGTCGCGCAGGCATTGTTCGAGGGCCGGATCCGCGGCGACCAGCCGGCCGGCCGCCACGCGCAGCGGTCCGCCCGGCGCCAGCAGGCCGTGCCCGGCCGCATTGGCGTGGACCAGTGCGCCGTTGCCGCCAATCAGGAACATTCCGGCGCGGATGGTATCGAGCGAACTCGCCAGCACCTCGGCGCGCGCCGAGTGCTGCTCCAGCGCCCGGCCGATCAGCGCCGCTCGGCGGATATGCGGCACCACCAGGTGCATGCGGTGACGTGTCGCCTCATCGACGATGCCGTCGCGCTCGTGCCGGAACACCCCGAACATCGAGGCCGAGGTGCCGGAACGATCGAGCACCGTACTGACGAAATCGACCAGCTGCTGCGGCCGGACCCACTCGCGAAAGAAGCGCGATTGTTCGAATTCGGCGTGCGGCATGATGTCGGCGGTTGCCACGAGCTCGCCGATCTCGGTGAAGAAGTGCCGCGTCGTTGCCGGATCGAGCTGCACGTAGCGCTCGAAATACAGCGTGCGGTAGTGGAGCGACAGGCCGCCATCGTCATAGAGCACGCCGCCCGAACGACTGGTGGGGTCCTTGGTATAGATGGCGGCGGAACAACCGCCGACAAAGCGCGCCGTTTCCCGCAAGGCGTCGGGCCAGAAGCCCGGATCGATGGCTGCGCCGTAGATGTGGCCGACCAGCCCGGAGAGGGCCTCAGACTCGTTCACGTTGGTATTCCGCCTGGACGCCCCCGGCGGCAGGGACCTTAGGTCGGGCCGGGAGCGTTTGGCAAGAGTCGTATTATGACTGTCGAATACCTAGGGCGCGATCACGGTCGCGAATGCGGTTGCGGGCCTGCTTGGGCCACAGCTGGTAGGCATCGCCGCCGCCTTCCAGCGTGTGGCGGGCATGCACGGCCCAGTTGGGATCCTCGAGGGCGGTGCGGGCGAAGGCGACGAGATCGGCCTCGCCCTCATCGAGGATACGCTCGGCATCATGCGCATCGTCGATGAGCCCGACCGCGATGGTCGGAACGCCGGCGGCCCGGATCGCCTTGGATAGTTCCACCTGGTAGAGCGGGGCGGCCTTCAGCGCGTAGCCGTCGAAGCCGCCTGACGAGCAGTGGATCATGTCGACACCCAGGGACTGCAGCTCGCGCGAGAGCGCGATCGAGTCCTCGACGCCCCAGCCGCCAGGGCTGCCGTCGGTCACCGACAGCCGCATGATCAGCGGCTTGTCCTTGGGCCAGGCCGCACGCACGGCTTCCGTCACCTCGAGCGCGAAGCGCATGCGGTTTTCCCGGCTGCCGCCATATTCGTCGGTCCGGTGGTTGGCGAGCGGCGAGAGGAACTGGCTGATCAGGTAGCCGTGCGCCCCGTGGATTTCGACCGTATCGAAACCGGCCTGGTCGGCCCGCCGTGCCGCATCGGCGAAGCTCTGCACGACGCGCTGGATCCCGGCTTTGTCCAGCGCCACCGGCATCTGGTAGTTCGGGCTGTCGGCATGACGCTCCGCGCTGGGAGCTTCCGGCCCCCAGGTTTCGTAGGCGTATTCGAGCTTATCGGCGTCCGTCTCGTTGAAACTGCCGCGCCACCAGATCGGCGTTGCTGCCTTGCGGCCGGCGTGGCCCAGTTGGATGCCGGTCGCCGCGCCTTCGGCCTTCAGAAACTTCACGATATGGGCCAGAGGGGCGATCTGTTCGTCGTTCCACAGCCCCAGGTCGCCGTAAGAAATCCGCCCTTCAGGCGTCACCCCGGTCGCCTCGAGGATGACGAGGCCGAAGCCGCCGAGCGCGAAGCGGCCCAGGTGCACGAAATGCCAGTCGTTGGCGAGGCCGTGCTGGGCCGAATACTGGCACATCGGCGCGATGACCGTGCGGTTGCGCATGGTCAGGCCACGCAGTGTGAACGGCGAGAAAAGCTGGGACATATGGGAGTTTTGCTGCACTGGGTTGGAGTCGGCAGCACCATGCACCGACCGCCATCCATCGGCAAGTGCCGATGAAGTGATCGGCTGCGGCCGGAAGGCGATCGACGAGGGGGTACCCCGCCACCTCGAGTGTGACGCAACTCTAGTCCGTGACCGTGTATTCGGTGATGCCGTTGGCGGCGACACTGAGGCGCTGGCGCGCTTCGCCATAGCCCACCGAGCCCGCATCGACATCCCAGCAGCCGGCGGAGACGGCAAAACTGTAGCTCTGGCCTGAGCCGAGCGCGACGGTGTCGGGCAGCCGATCGAGGCCGTAGGTCGAGGCGCCGCATTCGGAGATCAGGATCACGTCGATCACCCGGCTGGTGCCGTTGACCACGGTGATCGTGCCGGTCGGCTCGCCCGGGCGGATCAGCTCGCCCCCGGTGATCCACGCATCACCGCTGCAGCCGGCGACAAATAAAAGACCAGCCGCCGACGCGGCCATCCGAAGTACTGAATTCATCTCGTCCCCCCAATGACGAGAGGACGTGCCGCACCGTCGCTCCCGCTGCAATTGCTAGCAGAGCGATGAGGCCAGTCAATCAGTCTGCCGGCAGAGCTGGGGAAGACTGTACAATGCTCAGGCGGTTTGCGGCCTGCGGTGGCCGGATACTTCGGCGCCCGCGTTGCGTTCGAGCGTCAGCAGTTGCAGGGCGCAGACGATGATGATCAGGCCCATGACGAGATAGGCGATCTGGAAGTCGATCACCCCGAGGGTCGGCGCGCCGCGCCACATCTGGCTGAGGTTGAGGCAGCCGGCGGCGACGGCGACGCCGAACACCATGGAGAGCTGCTGCGACATCGATGAGATGGTGGTGGCCGAACTGCGCTGCTTGGCGTCGACATCGGCAAAGGCGAGCGTTGCGAGTGCGGTGAACTGCATCGATCGGGTGGCGCCGGCGATGAACAGCACAGCGGCTGTGATGAGGTATGGCGTCTGCGGCCCAAGTAGCCCACAGGCCGCCACGGCGATGCCGGCCAGCACCCCGTTGATGGTCAGGATGCTGCGAAAGCCGAAGCGACGCAGCGTCGGCGTGGTCACCGCCTTGATGGTGAGGTTGCCCAGGAAGTAGATCACCACCAGCCCGCCGGCGCTCAGCGCGTCCATGCCGTAGGCGACCTGGAACATCAGCGGCAGCAGGAACGGCGTGGCGTTGATCGCCGTCCTGAGGATGGCGCCGGCCTTGGCATCGGTAGCGGCAAAGGTCTGGATCTTGAGCGTCCTGAGATCGATCAGCGGATGCTTGGCGTTCAGCAGCCAGCGCACCGCGCAGAAGCCGACGGCAAAGCCGACGACGATCAGCAGGGCTGACATCCATACCGGCATGCCGCCCTGCACCAGCGCATCGAAGCCATAGAGCAGGCAACCCAGCGTGATGCCGGTCAAGACGAACCCGACGGCGTCGAATGGCCGTTCGGCGAACTCGGTATCCTTGGGGACGATCAGCAGCACCAGCGCCATGCCGATGATCCCGAGCGGGATGTTGATCCAGAAGTTCCAGTGCCAGGAAATGTATTCGGTGATGAAGCCACCCAGCGCCGGCCCGAGCACCGGGGCGAACAGCGCCGGCCAGATGGTGAGGCCGATGGCCGAAACGATCTCGGACTTCTGCGCCGTCCTGAGCACGATGATGCGTCCCACCGGGAACAATACCGAGCTGCTGGCGCCCTGCAGGGCGCGGGCGATGGCGAACTGGCCGAGATCCTGAGCCATGCCGCAGGCGATCGAGGTGAGCGTGAACAGCGCAATCGCCACCACGAACACCCGCCGCGCCCCGAAGCGGTCCGACAGCCACGCCGCGGCGGGAATGCAGACCGCGACCGCCAGCATGTAGATGGTGACGCCGAGGCTCATCTCGAGCGTGCCGACGTTGAAGTCGAGCGCCATGCGGGGCAGGGCGGTGACGATGATCACCCCGTCGAGAAACTGCATGAACAGCGTGGCGGCGACCACGAGGGCGACGTTACGGGCGTGTGGGCTGAGCGGTGAGGACATGGCGAGGATGCGAATGACTAGTATGGTACCAATACATCAAACGCCGGCTGCGCCTATGGGCGAATAGGATGAGGCGGGTGATTTTCTGCGATGGCGTGGCGCGGGTGCACAGGGGCCGTCTGCTTCAGCGACGCGCCACTACCCCTTCACCGCACCCGCGGTCATCCCCGCCACGATCTGGCGGTTGAAGAACAGGTAGACGATCAGCGGCGGAATGGTGATCAGCAGGATGTTCATGAAGAGCAGGTGCAGCGAGGTGTTGAACTGCCCCTGGAAGTTGAACAGCGTCAACTGCACCGTGACGTTCTGCTTGCCGGGCAGATAGTAGAGCGGGTTGGTGAAATCGTTGAAGATCGCCACCGACTGCACCACCACCACCGTCACCACCACCGGCTTCAACAGCGGCAGCACCACCTGGAAGAACAGCCTGAGCGGTCCGGCGCCGTCGATGATAGCCGCCTCGTCCAGTTCCCGCGGAATGGTCGCGACGAACGCCCGGAACAGCAGGATCGTGAAGCTCAGCCCATAGGCGACTTCGATCAGGATCATCCCGTGCATGGTCTTGAACATGCCGATCGACTGCAGCACCCAGATCGTCGGCACCACCGCCGGCGGGATGATCAGCCCGGCCAGCACCAGGAAGTTGACGATCGGCGACCAGCGCGACGGCCGGCGCTGCAGCACGAAGCCGACCATGGCGCCCAGCACCACCAGCAGCGTGACGCTCGCTACGGTGAGGATGATCGAGTTGACGAACGCGGTGACCAGCATGAAGTCCTGCGTGCGCACCACTTCGACCAGGTTGTCCCAGAGGTGCCAGCTGGTCGGCCAGTCGAACGAACGGGTTGCTGCCTGCCGGCGGTCCTTGACCGCGGTCAGAATGATGAAGGCGAACGGCACGAGGAAGACGACGACCGACGCGGCGATGGCGATGCCGCCATAGATGTAGCGCTGGGCGTGCCTCACCGGTCCACCTCCTTGCGGTTGAGGAACATGGAGAGCGGCACGGCGAGCAGCGCCACCATGATGAACAACACGACGTTGCCGGCAGTGGAGAGGCCGTAGAAGCCGGCCTGGTACTGCTTGTAGATCACCGACGCGATCACGTCCGAGGTGAAGCCGGGGCCGCCCTTGGTCATCGCCCAGATCAGGTCGAACGAGCGCAGGCCGCCGATGAAGCTGAGGATGATCACCGTGGCGGTGGCCGGCTGCACCAGCGGCAGGGTCACCGTCCAGAAGCGCTGCCACGAGGTGGCGCCATCGATCTTGGCGGCTTCATAATACTCGAGCGGGATCGAGACGATGCCGGCGATGTAGATGACGGTGGCAAGCCCGACGCCCTTCCACACGTCGACCAGCGCGACCGAGTAGAGCGCGAAACGCGGATCGGTAAGCCAGCCCGGCCCCTTGATGCCGATCGAGGCCAGCGTCTCGTTGATGAGGCCCTGGGTGGGATGCATCATCGCGGTGAAGGTGATGCCGACGCCGACGGTCGAGACCAATACCGGGAAGAACACCACGGCGCGCAGGTACCCGCGTCCGAAGATGTCGGAGGTGAGCAGCAGCGCCAGCAGCAGGCCGAGCACCACCTTGGAGGCCGAGGTGACGGTGCCGTAGATCAGGGTGTTGACGAGCCCCTGGAACAGGAACGGCTCGCGAAAGAACTGCACGAAATTGTCCAGCCCGATGAAGTCGGCCTTCTGCAGGCTCCACCTGGTCAGGCTGAAGAACAGCGACGCGAAGGTCGGGAGCATGAACAGCACGGCGAAGATGATGGCCGCCGGCAGATAGAACCAGCTCGGATAGAGCCCGGCCGTGCGCGACTTGCGGCGCGGGTTGGCGATGGGCACCGAGCCCTCAGCGACCGCAACTGCCATACCCGTCCTCCTCAGGTCCTAGGTGTTGGCGTCCGGCCAGCGGGCCGGACGCCGAGTTTCACACGCAGATACGGCGATTACCAGCCGGGCAGGCCGAGCTGCTGGGCCTGCTTCTTGACGTCTTCGTCGTAGAGCGCGGCGCCGTCGGCGGCCGAGCGGATGCCCGAGCCGACTTCCACGGTGATCTGCTCGAGCGCTGGGCCCTTGATCGGCGAGAGGAACTCGAGGGCAGGGGCCGAGTGGCCGCCTTCCTGGAAGTACGGCAGCAGGTCTGCAACCACCGGCGGCACGTCGGCCGGCAGCTTGCAGTCTTTCACCAGGTACGGGCCGGCGGCGCCGGCCGACGCGGTCTGGACGTCACAGCCTTCGATCGAGGCGACGAAAGCGATGAACTCCTTGGCTTCGGCCTGGTGCTTGGAGGTGGTCGGGATGTAGAGGCCCGACGGCATCCAGGTGGTGAGCCCGTTATTGGACGCGTCGTCGCCGGGGATGGCGAAGAAGCCGACATCGTTGATGTTCTCGGGCGCCAGTTCCTTGATGTTGGCAACCGCGAACGACAGCATCGGGTAGTGGGCGCCTTCACCGGTGGCGACCTTGGTCACCCCATCGGGGAAGGTCGCGGCAGCAAAATCCTCGTTGAGGTAACCGCCCTTGAAGATCTCTTCCTGCCGCTCGAAGCCCTTCATGGCGGCGGGGGTCGTGGCATACTTGGCCTTGCCGGCGGTGTAGTCGGCCGGGAAGCTCGGGTCGGCGGCGAGCACGTTGTAGAAATCGCCGAGCACGAACAGCTGTGACGTCCAGGTTTCGCCGAACGACTGGATCACCGCGGTCTTGCCGGCCGCCTTGATCTTCTCGTTGTTGGCCATGAACTCGGCCCAGGATTTCGGCGGGGTCAGCCCGAGTTCCTTGTAGATCGGGATGTTGTAGAGGATGCCGCCGCCCATGGCAGTGCCGATCGGCGCGCCATAGACCTTGCCGTCGGTACCGGTGACGACGCTCTTGAAGCTGTCGATCACGTTGGCCTGGAACGGTTCGCTGGTGAGGTCGACGAGGTTCTGCGTCGGGTTGATCGCCTGGAACAGCGAGCCCGAATTGTAGAGGAACACGTCGGCCATCTCGCCGGTGGCGAGGCGGGTCTTGATCAGGTTGTCGCCATCGGCGCCGCCGGGGCGGCTCTCGGTTTCGATGTCGATATTGGGGTGCTTCGCCTCGAAGGCGGTGGCCAGCGCCTCGGCCATGGCCACGGTCGAGGGTGCATTGTCGAACAGGAAGGTCACCTTGACCTTGTCCTGGGCGTTCGCGGTGCCTGCCAGGATCGCGATGACGCCGGTAGTGACCAGCGCCGCACGCGTCAGTTTGCGCATCAGCATTGATAGTTCCTCCCTTGTGGCCGCCACAGGTCCTCCGGCAGCCGGTTGCAGTTTTGTCAGGTCCTCCGGCTCCTCCGCCGTCAGGGCTTGCTGATCCGGAACGTCACCTTGTGCTTTCCGGGCGCCAGCAGGCTGCGCGCTTTTCCGTCGGTGCCACGCTCGCTGACGGCGATGCCGTCGACGCTGGCATCGGTGTAGTCGGCGGCGAGGACGAGCGTGCCGCTCGCGCCCTCGGGCACCGTGATGCTGTAGGTCACCTTGCTGCCATCGACCTTCCAGCCCGCCTCGATCCGGCCAGCAGCCGAGTCATGGTTGGCCGCCACCGGCGACAGCGCCGGAATGATCGTCGGCTCGAAGAAGATGTGCTTGAAGGCCGGCAGAGCCGGATCGGGGCGGAAGCCCGCGACGCCCTCGAGCAGCCACTGGCACACCGCGCCATAGGCGTAGTGGTTGTAGGAGTTCATCTGCGGATCGAACGCCACGCCCTCTTCGTTGAGCGCGTTCCAGCGCTCCCAGATCGTGGTGGCGCCCATCTTCACCTGGAACAGCCAGCCGGGCAGGCCTTCCTGCAGGAACACCGCACCGGCGAGGTCGGCCTCGCCGATCTTCACCAGTGCCGGCAGCAGCGCCGGCGTGCCGATGAAGCCGGTACCGATGCGGCCATGGGCGCGCGCCACCGTCTCCTTGAAGTAGCCCTTGGCCGCTTCGTAGTGCTCGGGCGGGATCAGGTCCCACAAAAAGCCCAGCGCATAGGAGGTCTGGTCGTTGTAGCCGGTGCGCCCGGAGGCGGTGATGAACTCGCGCTGATAGGCCTTCTTGACCAGTTCGGCGCGCTCGTTGAGCCGCCTGGCCTGCGCCTGGTCGCCGATCACTTCGGCGGCCTTCGCGGCAAGGTGCGAGGAGATGTAGAGGTAGATCGTCGCTGCCGCGTCGTCGCCGATGGTCGGGTAGGGCTTGGCGAAATCGCCCTGCGGCTGCAACCAATCACCGAAGGTGAAGCCGCGTCCGCCCCAGTCGGAAGGCGGCCGGACGATCGGACCATTGGAAATCGACCAGACGAAGTCGTTCCATTTGACCATGGCCGGCAACGCTTCCTCGAGGATCGCGCGGTCGCCATAGTGGGTGAAGAGCGTCCAGGGAATGACGGCAATGGCATCGCCCCAGCCGGTCGAACCGTAAAAGCCCGGCACCACATCTTCGTGGTTGCGGGTCGGATCGGGCACCACATGCGGAATGGCGCCATCCGGTCGCTGGTCGGCAATGAGGTCGCGCACATACTTCACCAGTATGCCGTGGCTCTCGTGCAGGTAGCAGGCGGTCGGCGCGAACACCTGCGCGTCGCCGGTCCAGCCGAGCCGCTCGTCGCGCTGCGGGCAATCGGTCGGCACCTCGATGAAGTTCGAGCGCTGCGACCACACGGTGTTCTCGACCAGCCGGTTGACCAGCGCGTTGGCCGAACTGAAGTTCGCCGTCCGGTTGGTGGCCGAGCTGATCGGGATCATCTCGATCTGGGTGATCTTTGCCCTGCCTTCGATGGCGACGCGGGCGAAGCGGAAGCCGAAGAAGGTGAAGGTTGGCCGGTAGCTCTCCGGCCCGCCGCCCTTCAGTACGTATTCGATGCGCGCTTCGGCCGACCGCATGCTCTCACGGTCGAACTGGCCCAGATGGTTGGTGAGCTCGGCATGCTCGATGGTCACCTTGGCGCCGGCCTCGCCTTCCACGGTGAAGGCGACGTAGCCACCGGCGTTCTGGCCAAAATCATAGACGGTGCGGCCCTCGGCATCAGCGAAGGAATTGACCACCGGCAGGGCGGGGAGCTCGTGCACCCCGGCGGTCTCGGCCGGCAGCAGCGTCGATTTGTCGAAGCCGCCCAGTACCGTGGCGCCACCGCTGACCGGCGCCGCCTCGGCGCGAGCGTCATAGTTCTCGCCATAGTAGATGCCGGATTTCATCACCGGGGCGAGGCCGCTCAGCCAGCTTGCGTCGGTGCCGACGATCAGCTCGCCATTGCCGCCGCGCAGTTCGGCGATGGCGCCGATCTTGTCGCCCCAGGTGTTGAACAGCTGGTTGCGCGGCCACATCATCCGCGAGCGGTACCAGCCGTCGCCCAGCCAGATGTCGATCGTGTTGTCGCCATCCTGGAGCAGGGCCGAGACGTCGTAGGTCTGGAAGCTGAGGCGGTCCCAGTAGCTGGTCCAGCCCGGGGTCAGCAGGTCGTCGCCGACCCGCTTGCCGTTGATGAACGCCCGGTAGAGACCGAGAGCGCTGATCCTCAGCGTCCCGGCCCCACCACGGGAGGAGAGATTGAAGCTCTTGCGCAGGAACGACGACTGCGTACCGACGCCTTGATCGACACTCGGGTGGATCATTTCG
>JAEUMC010000601.1 GCA_016793415.1 Devosia sp.
TGGCTGGCCGGAGCTTGATGCGCTGCCGGAGTAAACGGCCGCAAAATCCGGCAATCGGGTTTTCGACCGACCCCACTAGCCTGCCAAGGAACCGAACCGATCGTGAAAACCTCCCCCCGCCTCGCCGACCTCGACCTCATGAAGACCCTCTTGGTCATCGGCATGATCGGCGCGCATGTCATCCAGCTCATCACCTTCCGGGCCAGGCCCGAGGCGGCGATGTTCGCCGAGTACGCCAACCTCGTCAGCTTCTCGGGGTTCCTCTTCGCCTTCGGCATCGGGCTCGGCCTGCCCAAGCCGGAGGGCCGGCAGCGCAGCCTCTGGCGGCAATTGCGGCCATCGCTGCTGCTGCTCCTCGCCGTCTACGCCTCGTCCTTCGCCTTCGCCCTGCTGGTCGACCGCAAGAAGCTCGATCTGCAGCTGATCACCGACGTCCTCACCATGCAGCGGCTGTTCGGCTGGAGCGAGTTCCTCGCCACCTTCTTCATCCTGTCGCTGCTGACGCTCGTGGCGCGCCCTGCCCTGCTGGCAATCGGCCGCAACCCGTGGCTGCTGCTCGTCGCCACTGCGGCCTGCCTCGCCACCACCTTCTACACCTCCGGCGCCATCGTCCCGCTGCTGCCGACGCTGGTCAGCCATACCGGCTTCGCCAATTTCCCGTTGCTCCCCTACCTGCCCTGGTTCCTCGTCGGCATCTGGTACGGCAGCCATCCGGTGCGGGCCTGGCACTTCATCCCGGCGCTGGCCATTACCGGCTATCTCTACTGGGTAACGCTGCAGACCGGGCAGTTCCCCAACCGCTTCCCGCCCGCCATCCTGTGGATCGCCGGCCCGGCGGCGCTGCTGCTCGGCTATCTCGCGCTCTGCCGCTTCATCGCGGCGCGGATCGGCATCCCCAGCGTGCTGCTGACACCCGGCCGGCACGTGCTGAGCTTCCTGGTGCTCTCCAATATCGGCTTCTTCGCCACCCGCTATTTCATCGGCAAGCCGGTGCGCACCACGCTGATCGCGGCGCTGGTGACGGTCGGCGTGCTCGTCGTGCTGTCGGCGGGCTGGTGGGCGTGGGAGACGCTGCGGCGCGCTACTCGGCCGCAGCCCGCACCGGCACCGGCCCGATAGAGCCGCGGCTGATCAGCGGGCACTCGATCTTCACCCGTCGCGGCGAGGCGGCGGGCAGTTGCTCGTCGAGCAGCGTACCCACGGCCCAGCGCGCCATCTCCTCATGCGGCAGCACCACGGTGGACAGCGGCGGATCGAGGTACATGCTGGTGTCCTCGTCGTCGAAGCCGACGATCGACATGTCCTGCGGCACCCGCAGCCCGCGGGCCCGCAACGCATCGTAGGCGCCCACCGCCATACGGTCGTTGAAGGCAAAGATGCCGGTCGGCGGATTGGGCATGTCGAGCAGCCTGGCGGTCAGGTCGCGCCCGCCATGGATGGTCCAGCCGCCGCGCATGATCAGCTCTTCGTCCACCGGCACGTCCCACGAGGCAAGCGCCTGGCGATAGCCGCGCTCGCGGTCGTCGGCCGCCTCGATCCAGCTTTCTCCGGCGAGATGGGCGATGCGGCGGTGCCCGGCCTTCAGCAGCGCCTCGGTCGCCGCATAGCCGCCGGTGACGTCGGCCGGCACCACCGAGGGGTAGTAGCGCTTCCTGTCGTAGCAGTTGAGCAGCACGGTGGGCACATCGCGCAGCCGCTCCGGCACCTCGACCGGCCGGGTGACGAGGCTCGCATAGAGCACGCCGATGATCTGGTTGCTGAGCAGCATGTCGAGCGCGAGACTCTCGAGCTTGGGGTCGGAGCGGGTCGAGAAGGTGGCGACCACCACATCCTGCAGCGCCGCTTCCTCGCGGGCCCCTTCGATGAACGGGGTAGCGAAGGGCGTGGTGCTGACCTCATCGAGCAAGAGACCGATCACCCGCGTCTTGTTCTCGGGCACGTGGTGCTGCGGGCCCTTGCGGTAGCCGAGCGCCTCGGCGGCCTCGATCACCCGGATCCGCGTCGCCTCGGCCACGCGCGCATTCGGCACCCGGTTCAGGACGAGCGACACCGTGGCCTGCGAGACCCCCGCACGCTCACCGATCTCGATCATCGTCGGCCGCTTTGCCACCACTTCCCCCATACGTCCGAAGCGTTCGTTTAACGTCTTCAAAGCGCAGCATTATCAGGCTTGAAGCCCGGTGTACAACTCGATTGCTAAACTCATTAGCAAGCCTGACGCTTGCCAGACCGCCGGAAAACCGGTAGCCATAGCCAAACTGCTAATAAATATTAGCTGAACGGGAGGACTACATGATCGGCGAGACTACGGCCACCAAGGCTGGCGCAAACGCACGCGGGGAAATCTCGCTCGACGGCGCGTGGCGCTTCCGGCTCGATGGCCATGGCGACTGGCGCACCGCGACGGTCCCCGGCCCCTGGCAGGCCGAATTCGCCGACCTGCGCCACGCCACCGGCAAGGCAGTCTATGCCCGCCAGCTGTCGATTCCGGCGGCCTGGCAGGGTCGCGAGATCGTCCTGCGCTTCGGCGCGGTGAATTACTTCTCCGAAGTCCGCCTGAATGGCCGCGTGCTCGGCACGCATGAAGGCGGCTACCTGCCGTTCGAGTTTGTGATCCCCGAGGGCACCCCGGCCGAGAGCGCGCTGGAAGTGCATGTGACGCTGCCCAGCGGCGATGCCGAAGCCTATCCGGATTACCCGTTCGGCGAGATCCCGCACGGCAAGCAGAGCTGGTACGGCCCGCTCGGCGGCATCTGGCAGTCGGTGAAACTGATCGCGCGCGACAGGCGGCACGTCGCCCATGTGGCGATCGACGCCAACCCCGATACCGGTGAAGTGGCGCTGGCGCTGACCCTGTCGGCCGCCGCGGCCGGCGCTACGGTGCGCGCCACGGTGGGCGGCGTCTCCGCCGAAACCACCGGCACCGCGCTGACCCTGAAGCTCAACTCCCCTGCCCTGTGGTCGACCGAGGCACCGAACCTCCATGCCCTGAAGCTGGAGCTCATCGCCGGCGGCGAAGTCGTCGACACC
>JAEUMC010000639.1 GCA_016793415.1 Devosia sp.
CGCCGGCGCTTCCCCGAGGCGCATGTCGTGGGCTGCTCGACCGGCGAGCAGCTTGCCGGCACCGATGTCAGCGACGACATGGCCTGTGCCCTGGCGCTCGATTTCGACGCCACCACCTTGCGCGTCATCAGCGTCGATATCGTCGGCGCGGGCAACTCGCGGGCCACTGGCCGGGCGATCGGCGCCGGACTCAAGGGCGCTGGCCTGGCCGGAGTGTTCATCCTGTCCGACGGGCTGCACGTCAACGGCAGTGCGCTGGTCGAAGGCATCGTCGATGAGGTCGGTCGCGGTGTTCCCGTAAGTGGTGGCCTCGCCGGTGACGGGGCCGATTTTGTCGAGACCCTGGTCGGCTGCGATGGCCCGCCGGTATCCAATGCGATCGCAGCGGTTGGCTTCTACGGCGACGCAATCCGCATCGGCCATGGCAGCGCCGGCGGTTGGGATGTGTTCGGCCCGATGCGGCGGATCACCCGCGCCGACGGCAATGTGCTGTACGAAGTCGACGGCAAGCCGGCGCTCGACCTCTACAAGCTCTATCTGGGGCCCGAGGAGAGCCGAAATCTGCCGGGCTCGGCACTGCTCTTCCCGCTACGGATCTTTGACCCGCGGCACCCCGAGCGCAGCGTGGTCCGCACCATTCTGTCGGTCGACCACGACACCGGCTCGATGACCTTTGCCGGCGACATGCCGGCCGGCTGGTCGGCCCAGTTGATGCGCGGCAACTTCCATCGGCTTTGCGCCGGTGCGGCCGAAGCCACGCAGCGCGCGGTTCGCGGCGCCGAGCCGGGGCCCGGGGCGCAGAGCGCCGCGATCTTTGTGAGCTGCATTGGGCGGCGCCTGCTGATGGGGCAGCGGATCGAGGAAGAAATCGAGGCCGCCACCGCCGAGCTGTCGGAGCGTTGCCTGCCGGTCGGATTCTACTCCTACGGAGAAATCTCTCCCGACGAGGAATCGGGCTTCTGCCAGCTGCACAACCAGACCATGACGGTGACCGTGTTGACCGAAGAGGCGGCCTGAGCCTTGCGCAAGCTGTTCGACCGGCAACTGGAGAAGTCGACCGACGCCACCGGTCATGTCGACCTGGCGGCGCTCGAAAGGCTGGTGACGGCGGCCTACGAGGAAGCCGAACTGGATCGCACCCGCACCGATCGGTCGATGGAGTTGATGATCGGCGAGTTGACCGCGTTCCAGGTCGGACTCGAGGCCGAGATCGACAAGCGTACGGCGCAGCTGACGAGAAGCCGGCAAAAGCTCAGAACCCAGAACACGCGCTTTCTGACGGCGCTCGAGAACATGTCGCAGGGCCTCGCCATGTTCGATGGACGCCAGCGGCTGGTGATCTGCAACCACCAGTATCTCGAGATGTACAACCTGCCGCGCCACCTGGGGCGAGCCGGCACCCACCTGGTCACCATCCTCAAGGCGCGTATTGCCGCCGGCACCTCCGGCGGAGACGATCCGGCGGCCTATCTGCGCGAGCGGCTGCTGGTGGCGGCTGAAAGGGTGAATTCATCGGCGGTGCATCAGCTTGCCAACGGCCGGGTGATTTCCGTTGCGCACAAGGCGATGGCCGATGGCGGTTGGGTGACCATGCACAAGGATATCACCGAGCTGCACACCATGCAGGCCGAGCTGGCCCACCAGGCCTACCACGATGCGCTGACCGGACTGCCGAACCGCAACTTCTTCTATCAGCGGTTGGGGCAGGCGTTCGAAACGCTGCAATCGGTCGGCGGGTTCGCAGTGCTTTGCCTCGATCTCGACGGGTTCAAGGCGATCAACGATTCGATGGGCCATGCCAGCGGCGACAAGCTGCTGCGGCAGGTGGCGGCGCGGCTTGCCGATTGCGCCGGAACGGCCGGCGTCGTCGGACGGATGGGTGGCGACGAGTTCGCCGTGCTGCTTGCCGGTGCAACGCGGGACACCGCCCTGGCACTCGCCCGCACCATCCTCGATGCGATCCGGCGGCCCTTCGATATCGATGACCATGCCGTGCTGGTGGGCGTGAGCATCGGCATCGCCATGGCGCCGGAACATGGCGAAGCAGCCGACGCGCTGCTCAAGAGTGGCGATCTGGCGCTCTACTCGATCAAGCGCGGGCGCCGCGGCGGCTACAGTTTCTTCGAGCCTGACCTGGCGCGCACGCTGAGTGCGCGTTCCAGCATGGAGCACGATCTGCGGCGCGCCCTCGCCAACCGCGAGTTCGAGCTGTTCTACCAGCCGGTGCTCAACCTGGCGGCACAGAGGATTGTCGGCTTCGAGGCGCTGCTGCGCTGGCGTCACCCGACCGAGGGTCTGATCCTGCCGGCCGACTTCGTCCCGCTTGCCGAGGAACTCGGCCTGATCATGCCGATCGGGGAGTGGGTGATCCGCGAGGCGTTCACCGAGGCCGCCCGCTGGCCGGCGGCACTGCGGATCGCGGTGAACGTTTCGACCGTGCAGTTCGAGCGTGGCAGCCTCATCGGCGTGCTGGTTGATGCCCTGGCCACCACCGGCCTGGCACCGGATCGGGTTGAGGTCGAGATCACCGAGACCCTGTTCCTCGAGCAGAGCCAGTCGAACCTCGACATCCTGCACCAGCTCCACGCACTCGGCTCAAGGTGGCGCTCGATGACTTCGGTACCGGCTTTTCAGCCCTGAGCTACCTGCTGGCCTTTCCCTTCGACAAGATCAAGATCGACGGCTCGTTCGTGCGCGCCCTCGACAACACCCCGGGCGCTCGCATCATCCTCGGTTCGGTCGCGGGTATCGGGCAACGCATGGGAATTGTCACCACCGCCGAGGGCATCGAGACGGCGGAACAGCTCACCAATGTGCGCGCGCTGGGCTATACCGAAGCCCAGGGCTTCCTGATCGCCAGGCCGATGGATCGGCATGCCGTCCGGCAGTTGCTCAATCTGCCGGGCGATGCCGAAGCGCCCGCGGCGGTGGAACCGCCTGCCGCCACCGGCACCGGCCGGGCCTAGTCTGCCTGCCGCTGGCCCTCCCCTTGGATTCACGTGGAACACCATCGGCGGGTGGACAGCTCCGTTGAACCGGCCTAAGCGCTACAACCGTATATTCTGACCCTTGCGGACAAGTTTCATGCTGCGCCGGTTCTTTGCCTATTACGCCCCTTACAAGCACCTGTTTTTTCTCGATTTCGGCTGCGCCGTGCTCGCCGGCATTCTCGAGCTCGGCTTCCCGCTGGCGGTCAAACTGTTCGTCGACGAGCTGTTGCCGGGACAGAACTGGGGGCTGATCGCCGGCACTGCGGCGCTGCTGCTGGCCGTTTACGCGCTCAACACCGCGCTCTCCGCCATCGTCAACTACTGGGGCCATGCGCTGGGCATCTCGATCGAGACCGACATGCGCCGGCAGGCCTTCGACCACATCCAGAAGCTCAGCTTCCGCTACTTCGACAACAACAAGACCGGCCAGCTGATCACCCACGTCACCAAGGACCTCGAGGAGGTGGGTGAGGTGGCGCACCACGGCCCCGAGGACCTGTTCATCGCGGTGATGACCTTTGTCGGCGCCTTCATCCTGATGTTTACCGTGCACTGGCAACTGGCCTTGCTCACCACCATCATCGTGCCGCTGATGACCTGGCTGGTGAGCAAGTACGGCGCACGGATGACCCGGACCTGGCAGCAGCTGTTCCGCCAGGTCGGGGACTTCAACACCCGGGTGCAGGAGAGCGTCGGCGGCATCCGCGTGGTGAAGGCCTTCGCCAACGAGGACTACGAGCGCGGGCTGTTCGCCAAGAACAACGAGGGCTATCGCGCCACCAAGCTCAGTGCCTACGCCATCATGACCGCCTCGATTGCGCTCAGCTATTTCAGCACCCGCTTCGTGCAACTGGTGGTGATGGTCGCCGGCACCTGGTTCGTCATCAAGGGCGAACTCAGCTATGGCGGCTTCGTCAGCTTCCTCCTCCTGGTCAACGTGTTCTTCCGGCCGATCGACAAGATCACCTCGGTGCTCGAGAGCTATCCCAAGGGGATTGCCGGCTTCCGCCGCTTCACCACGCTGATCGATACCGAGCCCGACACGGCCGATCGGCCCGGCGCCAAGGCGGTGGAAAGCCTCAGGGGTGATATCGTCTACAGGGATGTCAGCTTTGCCTACTCGGGCGATGCGACCTCGCAGGACAAGGTGCTCGACGGGTTGAACCTCACGATCGCCGCCGGCGAAACCGTCGCCTTTGTCGGCCCGTCCGGTGCCGGCAAGACCACCATCTGTTCGCTCTTGCCGCGCTTCTACGACGTCACCGCCGGCGCCATCAGCATTGACGGCATCGATATCCGCGACATGACGCAGGCCTCGCTGCGCGGCCAGATCGGCATCGTGCAGCAGGATGTGTTCCTGTTCGGCTCGACCATCCGCGAGAACGTCGCCTATGGCCGGCTGGGCGCCAGCGACGAGGAAGTGATGGATGCGCTGCGTCGCGCCGCGCTCGACGAGTTCGTGTTGTCGCTGCCCGACGGGCTCGATACGCCGACCGGCGAACGCGGCGTAAAACTGTCGGGGGGCCAGAAGCAGCGCCTCGCCATTGCCCGCATCTTCCTCAAGAACCCGCCGATCCTTATCCTCGACGAAGCCACCTCGGCGCTCGATACCGCTACCGAGTATGCCATCCAGCAGGCGCTCGCCGCGCTGTCGGAAGGCCGGACCACGCTGGTGGTGGCGCATCGGCTGGCCACCATCCGCAATGCCGACCGCATCGTCGTGGTCAGCAGCGAAGGGATCGTGGAGCAGGGGACCCATACCGAGCTGCTCGGACGCGACGGCGCCTATGCCCGGCTGCACGGCGCGCAGTTCGGGCAGGCAGCTAATCCGTGACTCAACAGGAGCCGGTGCGGGCTGCCCCCCACCCTTGATCCCTCCCCCCAGGGGGACGACAAGATGTCGCCCCGAGGGGAGGGAGACGATCACCTCGATATCTGTGTTTTGGTCTCCCTCCCCATGTTTAGGGGGAGGGGACAGGGGTGGGGGTCAGCCCGCACCGCAGCCGGCGTTAGACGAAAGCGCAAGCTCACCGTCCGAGAAAACTCCGCAACCGGCCGACCCCGTCGCGCAGCTTTGCCGGGTCGACGGCGTGGCACCAGCGCAGCCACCCCTCGCCTTCCGGCCCGAACGCCCCGCCGGGCGCGAGGCCGAGCCCGGCCTCCTCGACGAGGCGCTTGGCCAGCGCGAGCGTGTCGGCATGCCCTTCGATGCGGAAGAACACATACATCGCGCCGCCGGCATCGGGGACGACAACACCAGGGATGCGGCTCAGCTCATCGACCAGCAGGGTCCGGGTGGCCGTCAGTTCGGCGCGGAGCTTGGCGACGGTCGGCTCGCCCTCGGTCAGGGCGGTGGTCGCGGCGCGCTGGATCGGCTCGAGAATGCACGAGGTGTTGTATTCGATGACCTTGGTGAGGTCGTTCGACAGCGTCTCCGGCGTCGCCAGCCAGCCAACGCGCCAGCCGGTCATCGACCAGGCCTTGGAAAAGCTGTTGACCGAGATGATCCGGTCGCCCGCCTGATAGCGGCGGAGGAAGGAGGGCGCGGAGCGGCGCGAGGGGTCGTGCACCAGCCTCTCATAGACATCGTCGCTCAGCACCCAGATGCCGTGCTTGCGGCAATGCGCCAGCACCACGTCGACTTCGTCTTCCTCGATGGTCCAGCCGGTCGGGTTGTTGGGCGAGTTGATGATGGCCAGCCGCGTGTCCGGGGTCAGCGCCTGGAGCAGCGCATCGAGGTCGAGAGACCACTTGCCGTTGGCGACCGTCAGCGGCACCCGCGCCACCTCGGCGCCGAGGATTCTTGGGATCTCGACAATGTTGGGCCACAGCGGCGTCACCGCCACCACGCGGTCGCCCGGCGACAACACCATCTGGGCCGCGATCATCAGGCCGGAGACGCCTGATCCCACCGCCGCGACGCGGCCTGGCGCGACCGTCGTGCCGTGCAGATCGCTCAGATAGCCGGCAATGGCTTCGCGAAGGTAGGGCCGGCCGAGATTCTGCGAGTAGAACGTCTCGCCCTGCGCCAGCGACGCCATCGCCGCCTCGCGGATGAAGTGCGGCGTCGGCTGGTCGGATTCGCCGAACCAGAACGGCAGCACGTCGGTCCGCCCCATGCCGGCATTGGCGACATCGCGGATCAGCGAGGATTGGAGAGCCCGGATGTCAGGGCGGGCGGAGATGGAGGGGGCGGCGGTCATGCGGCGAGATATGCCGGATGCGGTGGGTGCCCGCAAGCGGGCAGCGCTTGGGGCCTCCCCACACCCAGCGACGCTAGTTCGCTTTGCTCACAAGCTCTGCTGCCCTCCCCACAAGGGGGAGGGAGACGCAAGAACCGAGAACCTGCAGTTACCGTCTCCCTCCCCCTTGTGGGGAGGGATCAAGGGTGGGGGTGGCCCCACGCTCCGGTGTTGGAGCTACAGCACGAAGCGGCTGAGATCCGTGTCGGCCGCCATCTTGCCGATGCGCTCCTCGACATAGGCTTTGTCGATGGTGATGGTCTGGCCCGCCTTGTCAGGGGCGTCGAACGAGATGTCCTCGACCAGTCGCTCGAGAATGGTGGCGAGCCGGCGGGCGCCGATATTCTCGACCGTGGCGTTGACGTGCACCGCCGCGTCGGCGATCGCCTCGATCGAGTCCGGGGTGAAGTCGAGGGTCAGCCCCTCGGTCTTCATCAGTGCCACATACTGCTTGATGAGGCTCGCATCGGTGTCGTTGAGGATGCCGATCAGGTCCTGCCGGGTCAGCGCCTTGAGCTCGACCCGGATGGGCAGGCGCCCCTGCAGTTCCGGCAAGAGGTCCGAGGGCTTGGCCACATGGAAGGCGCCCGAGGCGATGAACAGGATGTGGTCGGTCTTCACCGGGCCATACTTGGTCGAGACCGTGGTGCCTTCGATCAGCGGCAGCAGGTCGCGCTGCACGCCTTCGCGGCTGACCCCGCCACCGTAACCGCCTTCGCGGTTCACGATCTTGTCGATCTCGTCGATGAAGGCGATGCCGTGGTTCTCCACCAGGTCGACGGCTTCCTTGTTCAGCTGGTCCTGGTCGAGCAGCTTGTCGGCTTCTTCGGCGAGCAGCGGCGCATGCGCGTCCTTCACCTTGACCTTGCGCTTGACGCCGCGGCCGCCGAACGCCTTGCCCAGCATGTCCTGGATATTGATCACGCCGATATTGGCGCCCGGCATGCCGGGGATGTCGAAGCCGCCGGGATTGCCGGTCGGCTGCATCTCGATCTCGATTTCCTTGTCGTCGAGCTCGTTGGTGCGGAGCTTCTGCCGGAAGCTGTCGCGGGTCGAGGGCGAGGCGGACGAGCCGACCAGCGCGTCGAGCACCCGCTCTTCGGCATTGTGGTGGGCCTGCGCCTGCACCTCGGCGCGTTTCTTGTCGCGCAGCAGCGAAATGCCGGCTTCCACCAGGTCGCGAACGATCTGCTCGACGTCGCGGCCGACATAGCCGACTTCGGTGAACTTGGTGGCTTCGACCTTGATGAACGGCGCCTGGGCGAGCTTGGCGAGACGCCGGCTGATCTCGGTCTTGCCGACGCCGGTCGGCCCGATCATCAGGATGTTCTTGGGCGTCACCTCGGCGCGCAGGTCGTCCGACAGCTGCTGCCGGCGCCAGCGGTTGCGCAGCGCCACGGCTACGGCGCGCTTGGCGTCATGCTGGCCGACGATATAGCGGTCGAGCTCGGAAACGATCTCGCGCGGGGAAAAGTTGGTGTCACTCATAATCTGTCACTTTCCGCTGCCCTCATCGAGGCGCAGCACCATGAGATAGTCATCGTAGAAGACGCCATCGACCTTGAGGCCGCGCGGGTCTTCGCCATAGATCACGAAGCCTTGCCGCTCGTAGAGCCGGCGGGCAGCGCGGTTGGATTGGGTCACCACCAGATGCAGCTGCAGCACGTGGTTGCGGGCCTCGGCGATCACCGCGGCAATCAGCAGGTCGGAACCACCGCGACCCCGGGCCGACGGCGTCAGGTAGACCCCGACGAGATGGCCGCGATGCCTCGTATTCCGCATCGCCTCGCAATAGAAGCCAGCGATGCCGACCAGCGCGCCGGCCTCGCTGAGGCCGAAGACGAAACTCCGGTCGAGCCGTTCGGCCCAGGCCGAGGTCGGCATTTCTGCCTCCTCGGCGAGGCTCGAGCCGAACGAGGACGGCGACAGCGTCAACCCCTCGATGCGAAGCGTCCTGTAGGCCTCAGCGTCGGAGGCGACGAGCCGCCGGACCTCGAATGTCACTTGTCGGTCTC
>JAEUMC010000806.1 GCA_016793415.1 Devosia sp.
CTGGCACAAGAACCTGATCGACTCGCTGATCCCGATCGTCGATTGCGGCGTCCACTATGTCGACGTGATGTGCCAGATGACCAAGGCCAGGCCGGTGCGCGTGCACGGTATCGGCGCCAAGCTCTGGGCCGAAGCCGACAAGCAGAATTACGGGCACCTGCATGTCGAATTCGATGACGGCTCGGTCGGCTGGTACGAGGCCGGCTGGGGCCCGATGATGAGCGAGGTCGCCTATTTCGTGAAGGACGTGGTCGGCCCCAAGGGCGCCGTCTCGATCGTCCCCAACCCCAAGGCGCACAAGGAGGGCGTGTCGGACTCCTCCAATATCGACCAGCACACCAAGACCGACGCCATCCAGTACCACCACGCCGAGGTGCAGCCGGGGGACAAGAGCTTCGCCAAAAAGGACGAAATCTTCGTCATGACCGACGAGCCCAACCACCAGGAACTCTGCGACCGCGAGCAGGCCTTCTTCCTCAAGGCCATCCAGGAAGATCTCGACCTCACCGAGTCGATGGATGCGGCGGTGAACAGCCTGAGGATCGTGCTTGCCGCCGAGCAGTCGATCAACGAGAAGCGCGTCGTCGAACTGGCCTGAACCCACCTGATCAGCGTGACGCAACCGGCGGGCTGTTGCCCGCCGCTGTTGCCCCATCCCCCAACGGAGACCATCGATGACTTCACCGGCAGCCGGACAGGGCTTCGATATCGTGCTCAGGGGCGGCCGCGTCCTCGATGAGCGCAACGGCGTCGACGGGACGCTCGATGTCGCCATCAAGGCCGGCAGGATCGCAGCGGTCGGCAAGGATCTGCCGACCGCGGGGGCCAAGGTCGAGGATGTCAGCGGCGCCATCGTGGCGCCGGGGCTGATCGACATCCACACCCATGTCTACCACAAGGCGACCTCGCTCAGCGTCGACCCCGGTTTCATCGCCCGCCGCTCCGCCTGCACCACGCTGGTCGATGCCGGCAGCGCCGGCGCCGGCAATTATGACGGCTTCCGCGACTATGTGATGATCCACTCGCCCTACCGGATCTTCGCCTTCCTCAACATCTCGTTCCCCGGCATTTTCGGCTTCGACAAGGGCGTCTCGATCGGCGAGGCGACGCTGCGCTCGATGCTGCCGGTGGATAAATGCGTCGCCAAGGTCGAGGCCAATCGCGACCGCATCATCGGGGTGAAGGTGCGCATCGGCGGCCCGGTGACCGGCGAGCTCGGGCTCGGCGCGCTGGAAATGGCGCTCGAAGCCGCCAATGCGCTGAACCTGCCGCTGATGACCCATATCGGCACCGCCCCGCCGAGCTATGCCGACGTGGTCGACATGCTGCGCCCCGGCGACATCCTCACCCATTGCTACCGCCCCGACCCCAACTCGGCCATCGGCCCCGACGGCAAGGTGATCGATGCGGTGCTCAAGGCGCGCCAGCGCGGCGTGCTGTTCGACATCGCCCACGGCATGGGCGCCTTCGGCTATGACAGCGCCGAAGCGGCGCTCAACGATGGCTTCAAGCCCGACGTGATCTCGTCCGACGTCCACGTCATCGCCGTCGAGGGCCCCGGCTACGACCTGCTCCACACCATGAGCAAGCTGCTGAACTGCGGCCTGTCGCTGCCCGAAGTGATCGGCATGTCGGCCAACCGACCGGCGCTGGCGATCCAGAAACCCGAGCTCGGCCACCTCGGCGTCGGCGCCGTCGCCGACATCACCGTGCTGAAGCAATATGACAGCAACTACGTGTTCCAGGACGTGGTCGGCAAACGCCGCCAGGGCTCGTCGTTGCTGCAGCCGGTATCGGTGTATCTGAGCGGCAAATCCATGGAAGTCAGCCGCCGGCCCTTTGAGGAGAGCTTCCTCATCGGCGGGCACCATGGGCATGAACACTAGAGAGATCGAGCAACGCTCAATCAGGCACGCAGCAGTCTGGCACGGGCGGTTCAAAGTGCGTCCCCTCGCCCCTCTGGGGAGAGGGCGGCGGTAAGGCCGAAGGGCTTACCGCGGGGTGAGGGGCGCCAAGCACACGGGCCATGTGCGGCGCTCCCTGACCTGTACTGAGAAGGAAGACGTTCTTCAGGCGTCGAGCGCTTGGCGCCCCTCACCCCGGACCTCTCCCCAGAGGGGGCGAGGGGGCGATGGGGCGCCGTCGGTTCAGACTACCCCAAGCACACCGGACCTACGCCCTCACCCAATCCGCACCACATTCCCCGTGCGCGCTGACTCCTCTGCCGCGAGCGTCGCCTCGAGCGCCGCCGCCGCATCCTCGGGTACGCCGATCGTCGGCGTCTTCCCGCTCAGCGCGCAGCCCGCGAAATAGCTGAACTCCTCGCGCAGCGCCCCGCCGCGCACCCCGTCGAACATCGGCCAGTAGGTGATGTCGGGCGAGTGCAGCTTGTTGGCGTCGACGATGCCGAGCGGCGGGAAGGTGTCCTGCACGTGGATGATGCCTTCGGTGCCGATGATCGACATGCGCTCGTCAATATCGAACGGCGTCTGCGTCGGCATGCACCATACCGTCTCGAGCGTCGCGGTGGCGCCGCCGGCGAAGCGGAACATGGTCTGGCCGATATCGGGGTGCTTCAGCCCGCGCACGTCGACCGTCTGCGCATAGGCCGAGACGATCCTGTCGCCGGTCAGCCACAGCATGATGTCGGTGTCGTGGATGGCGTCGCCGACGATCGGGCCGATCTTGTTGAGGATGGTCGGGGTCCAGGCTGCCGGGATGTTCCGGCGCGACGACAGCGCCACCACCTTGCCGATGCGGCCTTCGGCGATCGCCTGCTTGGCCATGCGATAGCGCGGATTGAAGCGCACGATATGGCCGATGAACAGGATGCCTTTGGCGCCCTTCGAGGCGGCGATGATCTTGTTGGCGTCTGCGACGGTCGAAGCGATAGGCTTTTCGAGGAACACGTGCTTGCCGGCCTGGAGCGCCGCGATCGCCGGCTCGGTGTGCTGGTCCCACATGGTGCAGATGGAGACCGCGTCGATCTCCGGATCGGCGAGCATATCGTGATAGTCGCGATAGAGTTTCTTGACGCCGAACTTGTCGCCCAATTCTTTGAGCCGATCCTCGGTGCGGGTGCAGAGCGCCGCCAACTCCAGGTTAGGCACCCCGACAATGGTCTCGGCGTGAATTTCGCCGAACCAGCCGAGCCCGATTATGCCGATACGCAGCTTGTCCAATACTACCCCCTCAAATGAAGCCCAGGCCAATGCCTGTCAGAAATCCTCGAGCGTCAGCTCGCGCGCCATCACGATATTGCCCGAGGTCAGCCCGCAATCGACCGGGATCGCCGCGCCGGTTACCGCGCTCGCCGCATCCGAGGCGAGGAAAGCGATAACCCGCGCCACCTCGTACGGTTCGACGATGCGACCGAGCGGGTACCATTTCTCCAGCGTCTTCAGCACGTTCGGGTCCTTGGCCTTGCGCTCGTCCCAGACCGGGGTGCGCACCGTGCCCGGCAGCACGATATTGGCGCGGATGCCGTAGCGGCCATATTCCTGCGCCAGCGAGCGGGTGAGCGAGATCATCGCTGCCTTGGCAGCGCTGTAGGCGGGATCGCCCAGGGCGGCGAGGCCGTTCACCGAGCCGACATTGACGATATTGCCCGAGCGCCGCTCGACCATCTGCGGCAACACCGCATGGGCGCAGGCATAGGCGCCGCCGACATTGGCCGTCATGTCTTCTTCCCAGCCGGCCGGATCGGTCTTTTCGAAGGTGGCGTGGCGGGTGATGCCCGCATTGTTGACGAGGATGTGCACCTCGCCGAACTGCTTGAATGCTGCGGCCACCGAAGCGGCATCGGCGATATCGGCCACCGCCGGCCTTACCGTGATGCCATCCTTGCCCAGCGTCTCGGCCAGCGTATGCACCCTGTCATTGCGGTCGAGTGCCGCAATGGTCGCGCCCTCTTCGCCAAAGAAGCGGCAGAGCCACTGCCCGATGCCGCCGGCGGCGCCGGTGATGGCAATGGTCTTGCCGGAGAATGCGGCGGTCATTTCTGCTCCTGCTGACTGATAGAGACGGCGTCTGCTGGTGAGAGCCCCTTCAATTCCCGAACCACCCATCCTTGAGATAGCGCATGTATTCGAACACCATGCCGTGCTTCTTGACGAACACCACTTCGAGGAAATCGCCGACGATAAACGGCGGGATCAGGATTTCGACACCGGGTGCGCTCAGGTGCGGCGCCAGATCATCGACCCGATAGGCGACGTGCGGATTGTCGCGCACTTCGGCCGGCACGGTGCTGTCCGGTTCGTAGCGCAGGAACTCGATATGCTCGGGGTGCTGGCGCGGGTTGGTGACCCAGATGCGGCTCGCCTCGACCCAGTCCTCGCTGGGCTGCGGCACCGTCGTCGTGATCCCCACATGGTCGAACTCGAACACCGCCATGCCACCGCTCCCCTACCTTGTTCCCCAATTCTGAAATCATGTTACAGAACCACGGACGTCGCAACCGGATTCTGTGCCTCTCGCCAAAAGTCTGAAGCAGGACGGTCGTCTGTCGGCGGCCACGTTCCCGACAGCGGCGCGAGGTCGTTCCATATTGTGGATCATTCGGCGATCGATCTGGTCAGACGCAACACAATGCTGTAATTGAATTTCAGCATTGGAGCGATCGACATGGCGAGGCGCAGCACCGCACGGACCGCAACCGAACAGCCCGCCATCGACATCGTCTCCCGTATCCAGCGGGCGGAGCCCGAGCTGTCGCCGGCCGAGCGGCGGGTGGCCGCGGCTGTGCAGCTCGATTTCGAGGCAGCAACCCGGCTGACCATTGCCGACCTCGCGGCCCGGGCCGGCGTCAGCCAGCCGACGGTCACCCGCTTCTGCCGATCGGTCGGCTGCGCTTCGTTCAACGATTTCAAGATCAGTCTCGCCAGCACCATGACGGTGGCGGCGGTGTATCTGCGCTCCGATCGGGTGTTCTCCGACGATGTCGGCCAGCTCGCCCAATCGGTGATGCTGCGTGCCGCCAATGCGGTGCAGGCCTGCCTCGAGCAGCTCGACACCGCCGCGCTCGGCAGCGCCATCGACGCCATCGCCGCGGGGCGCCGGCTCGATCTCTACGGCCAGGGCGGCGGCTCGGCGGCTATGGTCGAGGATGCGAAACTCAGGCTGTTCCGGCTCGGCATTCCGGTCGCTGCCTATACCGATGGACACCAGCAGCGCATGTCGGCCTCCACCCTGCAGCCCGGCGACGTCGCCTTCGCCATTTCCAATAGCGGGCAATCCAAACCGGTGATCGAGGCGATCCAGATCGCCGCTTCGTTCGGCGCCACCACCATTGCGCTGACCCGGCCGGAAACTCCCCTGGCCAAGGCCGCCGGCATCGTCATCCCCATCGTCATTGCCGAAGACGACAACGTGCTGATGCCGACCACCTCACGCTACGCCCATATGGGGGTGATCGACACCATCGCGACCGGGGTGGCACAGCAGCTCGGGGCCCGCGGCCGCGAGGCGCTGCGCCGCGTGCGCTATACCCTCACCGCCATCGGCGTCGCCATCCCGACTCCCTCGACCGACCCGACCAAGCTGATGCAGACGCTCAAGCCGCACGAGTAGCGGCTCGCCGGCGTTGTCGCTATGGTGCGCCCGCACCATATGTGAGGCCTGATGTTCCTCTCGGTTTTCGACGTCTTCAAGATCGGCATCGGGCCATCGAGCTCGCACACCATGGGGCCGATGACGGCCGCCAACCGGTTCCTCGACGAGTTGCGCACCGGCGATTGGCCGCGACCGCGCCACGCCGTGGTGACCTCGCTGAAGGCAAGCCTGCATGGCTCCCTCGCCTTTACCGGCGTCGGGCACGGCACCGGCCGCGCCGTGGTGCTGGGGCTTTGCGGCTTTGCGCCCGACACCGTCGATCCAGACCGGATCGATGCGATCGTCGCCCAGGTCGAGGCAGAGGGCATGGTGCATCCCGCGGGGCACCCGGCCTACCGATTCCGGCCGGCGCTCGACCTCGTCTACGACAAGAAGGAGCGCCTGCCCGGCCACACCAATGGCTTGCAGTTCTATGCCTATGATGCCGACGGAGCGCTGCTGCTGCGCCGGGTCTACTATTCGATCGGCGGCGGCTTCGTGGTCAGCGAGGCCGAGCTGGCGCGCGGCGAAGTGAAGAGTGACGCGGCGGAGGTCCCCTACCCCTTCGGCGACGCCGAGGAAATGCTGGCCATGGCTCGCGAGTCCGGCCTCTCCATCGCGCAGATGAAGCGCGCCAACGAGGAGGCGCGGATCGGCCGCCGCGCGCTCGAGCAGGGGCTCGACCGGCTCTGGGCGGCAATGGATGGCTGCATCGAACGCGGCCTCAGGACCGATGGCATCATGCCGGGCGGGCTCAACGTCAACCGCCGCGCCAAGGCGATCCACCAGCAGCTGGTGGCCGCCTGGCAGCGCAACGAGCTCGGCCCGCTCGCCGGCAATGATTGGCTCAGTGTTTTCGCCATGGCGGTGAACGAGGAGAATGCCGGCGGCAGCCGCGTGGTGACCGCACCGACCAATGGTGCGGCTGGGGTCATCCCCTCGGTCTTGAAGTATCATCAGCAGTTCGAGGCCGGCGCGTCACGCGCCAGCATGCATGACATGCTGCTGACCGCTGCCGCCATCGGCGGCATCATCAAGCACAATGCCTCGATCTCGGGCGCCGAAGTCGGCTGCCAAGGCGAAGTCGGCTCAGCCTCGGCCATGGCCGCCGCGGCGCTCTGCGCCGCCATGGGCGGCACTCCGGCGCAGGTGGAGAATGCTGCCGAGATCGCGCTCGAACACCACCTGGGAATGACCTGCGACCCGGTCGCCGGGCTGGTGCAGATCCCCTGTATCGAGCGCAACGCCTTTGGCGCGGTGAAGGCGGTGACCGCCGCCTCGCTGGCGATGAAGGGTGACGGTACGCACAAGGTGTCGCTCGACGTCTGCGTCGAGACCATGCGCCAGACCGGCGCGGACATGTCGGAACGTTACAAGGAAACCAGCCAGGGCGGCCTCGCCGTCAACGTCCCGGCCTGCTGATGCCCAGCCCGACCTACGAGCTGTTTCGCGAGGCGATGGCGGGAAAGAAGCAGATCGTCTGCACCTACAATGGCCTCCGCCGCGAAGTCTGTGCGGTGATCCTCGGACACACGCGCGGCGAGGAGAAGGCGCTCACCTACCAGTTCGGAGGCGAGACCAGTTCGACCCTGCCGGCGGGCGGCGAGTGGCGCTGCCTGACGCTCAGCAAAGTCAGCGATGTCGAACTGCGCGACGGCCCCTGGCTCAGCGGCGACAGTCACTCGGCTTCGCAATCCTGCGTCGACGTGGTCGATTTCGACGTCAATCCGGATAGCCCCTACTCCCCGAAGCATCGACTTTAGGGCATCAATGCTCCCGCTGGAGCAGGATTGCGTTTCGTTGAACCGCACTCCAGCTCCAGTCCTTGTTTTGTCGCGAGATCGAACCGGAAAAGTCTGCAACTTTTCCTGATCACGCTCTAGCCGAGAGCCCGATGACCGACCGCCCCAACATCCTCCTGATCTGCGCCGACCAGTGGCGTGGCGACTGCATCTCGGCGCTCGGGCATCCCAACGCCAGGACGCCTAACCTCGATGCACTGATGGCCGATGCGGTGACCTTCACCAGGCATTTCGGCCAGTGCACCCCCTGCGGGCCCTCGCGCACCAGCCTGCTCACCGGGCAGTACCTGATGAACCACCGCTCGGGGCGGAACGGTACGCCGCTGGACCGGCGCCACACCAACATCGCGCTCGAAGCGCGCAAGGCCGGCTACGATCCGGCTTTGTTCGGCTACACCGACACCACGCCCGATCCGCGCGGCCTGCACCCGAACGACCCCGCGCTCACCGCCTATGACGAGGGGGTGATGCCGGGGTTTTCAACCCCGCTGCATCTGCCCGAAGACATGGACCAATGGGTCTCGGACCTCATCGCCAAGGGCTATGATCTCCCCGCTGGCCGTCATGACGTGTTCCGCCCCCGTCCGGGGTTCGAAAAACCCGCCGATCGTGGCTTTCGCTACATCCCCACGCTGTTCAAGGCCGAGGAGAGCGAGACCGCTTTCCTCACCGACGAGTTCCTCAAATGGCTGCTGGTGCGGCGCGACAAGCCGTGGTTCGCGCATTTCGTCTTCTACCGCCCGCATCCGCCGCTGATCGCCCCCGAGCCCTACAACGGCATGGTGCACCCCGCCGACGTGGAGTTTCCGGTGCGCGCCG
>JAEUMC010000731.1 GCA_016793415.1 Devosia sp.
TATTGGTCAGCTCATAGGTATAGGTGATATCGGTCGCCGTGCCCTCGGCGATCTCGGTGACGTTCGCCGTCTTCACCACATGGATCGACGGGTCGACGTCCGTCACCGTTACGGTCTCGGTGTCCGTATCGCTGACTTCCACCTGCTCGTCGTCGGTGGCCTTCACCGTAACGACGTTGACGATGTCTTCCCCGACGTTGGCCACGACATCTTCGACCGTCACCTGGTAGGTCCAGGTCTCGCCCTTGTCGAGCAGGCCATTGCCGTTGCTGTCGCCGCTGACCGTCGGGTCGAGTGTCAGGATGTTGCCCAACACGTCGTCGTTGAGCGAGGTGACGGTCAGTGGGTCAGTGTTGGATGAGCTGATATTGGTCAGCTGGTAGGTGTAGGTGATGTCGGTCGGCGTGCCCTCGGTGATCTCGGTGACGCTCGCCGTCTTCACCACCTGGATTGCCGGATCGCCATCGCTGGTCGTGCCTGAGTTGGTGAGCGCCGCCCATTCGTCGAAACCGCCATCCTCGGCGTTCGGGGAAACGGTGTTGCCGACCTTGGGCGCACCGAAATTGGTGTAGAGCGTCACGTAGCCCGACGTGCCGCTGAACGCGTCGACCGGGATGAGCAGCTGGTAATCATCCGTGCCACTGCCGGTCGCATGGTCGGTCAACAGCAGCGTGTCGTTGAGATCGAAGACCGTGGTGTAGGTCTGCGTGCCGTTGGTGAACGTGTCGGTGGTATTATTGAAATCGGCGGTTGCTGCCGGGTTTGCCGAGGTAAAGATCTTGAGGTCGTTGAGCTGGACGGCGTCCGGCGACTCGTTGAGATCCAGCCGGAACACGTAATAGTTCACCCCGCCCTGGGTGATCTGCTGCAGGCTGCTGAGCGCGATACTCTCGGTCTTGGCCGAGTTGGTGTCGAGGATATTGCCGGTGGCGTCGTTGTTGAAGCCCTCCGCCGTGCCGTCGGTCGACTGCGTCGCGAGGAAGCTGTGGTAGACGCCGGTGCCCGAACCTGCGGGAACGCCATACGAAAAGATTGCATTGCCCCCACTCACGGTCGCAAGCGACACGGAGGAGCCCGGGCTGGTCAGGTCGGTCATTCGCACACTCCCTGGTGTTCAATAACGTCGGATGGCACAGCGCCCCCGCGCACCGCCGGCCGTTTGAACATTGTTGTGCCGAAGACCCTTCCGCCACCGCCGCACGACAGGGCGGGCCCACTCGGTCCGTCATGAGTGGCGCATTGACAAAGCGTTATCCATATAACCGTGGATATAGGAAACCGTTAACCATCAACGGCTTGCCAGCACTGATGTACCCTTGCAACACAATAGCCGAAGTCATTCCATGCGTCGTCGCCTGCAGGTGCTGTCTAAACCGCGATCACATTTACTATTCCGGCCGTTCAGCGGTTCCGATTTTCGCACCGCTGCGCTAGGCTTCAATCAACGGAGATGGTCGCTGCGGCAACGCGGCAGCAATACGTGTAACAACGGGTGATCAATATTGCGTGGTCTTGACCCTCAGGGGGGAGGCGGCCAGCAAAGCGATGCGGATCTGGGGGGCGATCCGGCCGGCGCCGCGGGCGATCCGGGCCGGGCCGAGCGTATCCGCATTGCGGCCGAACTGCATGGCGGCATCCTGCAGGAATTCACCGCCGCCGCCTTCGAGCTGAAGCGTTTGCTCGATGCCGCCGGGGCGGAAGCGAGGCCGGCGATCGAGCGGGCGCGCGACATCCTTTCCGAGCAGCAGCGCCAGCTTCGCGATTATGTCACCCAGCTGCGCGCCGAGCCGGCCGACCAGCACGGGCTGTCGCTGGCCGACACCCTGCAGACTGCCGTCAGCGCGTTGCAGCGCCAGTCCGGTGGCCGTCTCGGCTGGGCGGCCAGGCCCTCCGGTGCGCGCATCCCCCGCCACGAGATGCTGCAACTACGGCTGCTGCTGGCCGAAGCAGTGGGAGAAGTCATCCGGCAGCACGGCGCCGCCGAGATCATGGTGAGCGTCGAGCTCGACCGCACGCTGCGCCTCACGCTGACCCATGATGGAGCCGGGCCGATCGCATCGGCCGCCGCTGCGCTCGATGCCCGGTTGCAGCGATTGGGTGGAACCTGCCGCCGGCTTGCCCTCGCCGCGGGCGGCGCTCTCCACATCGAGTTGCCGCGGACCTGAATGATGCCGACCACCGTCGCTATCGCTGACGACCATCCCATCGTCCTCAGGGGGCTGTCGGCACTGATCGATGCGGATCCGGCTTTTCGAGTGGTGGCAACTGCCGCCGACGGCGGAACAGCGCTGGAGGCGATCCGCGCCGCCACGCCCGACATCGCGGTGCTCGATCTCAACATGCCGCAGCGCTCCGGCCTGAGCGTGCTGCGCGAGTTGCGGCGGCTGGACCTGCCGACCCGCACGGTGGTGCTGGCCGCGGCGGCGACCGACGCCGAAATCTACGACATCCTCGATGCCGGCGCCGCCGGGTTGATGTTCAAGGAGGCGGCAACCGACCAGTTGCTCGATTGCCTGCATGCAGTGGCCGCCGGCGGCCAATGGCTGCCCGCCGAGCGTACCGAAGGGGCGGCCACGCGCGAGGCGGCGCGCCGCGGCAAGTGGCGGAGGCTCTCGTCGCGTCTCACCAGCCGCGAAGTCCAGATCGTCCAACTGGTGATCGACGGGGTGACCAACAAGGCGCTGGCTTTCCGGCTGCAGGTTTCGGAAGGAACGGCCAAGGTCCACCTCAACAACATCTTCCGCAAGCTCGAGGTCGGCTCCCGCTCCGAACTGGTCGAACTCGCCGGCGGCCAGGCCGGTGAACCGCAGGATGCGCGCTAGGCCAGGTGCACCCTGCCCGCCGCCAGCTTGCCGAGGAAGCGCGCGAGGTCGCGCTCGAACACCACCTGGGCGGCATCCGCCGCTGCGAACCATCGGCGGGTGCGCTGCTGCTTCTCGTTCCAGTCGGCCAGTTCCTGTGTGACCGCGAGCGAGTAGACCACCGCCTGCGACGGCCGGGTGGTGCCGTCGTCTTCCTGCCGGACATAGAAGTAGGAACCGATCGGCACCGGCGAAGCCATGCCGGTGACGCCGGCCTCCTCCTCGGCCTCGATCAGCGCGGATTCGGCGTCGGTCTTGCCGGGGATCACCCAGCCCTTGGGCAGCATCCATTTGGCGTTGGTGCGCGAGGTGATGAGCAGCACGGCGATGCTGCCATCCGGCTCGCGGCGCCAGGGCAGCGCTGCGACCTGCCGGACGCGCCGCCCCGGATCGCCGCGGTTGCGCTTGCCGGCCATCAGTTGACCCAGCTGGCGATGTAGTAGGTGGCCGCCGCCATCGCCGCCGCCGCCGGCAGCGTCACCACCCAGGCCACCACGATATTGCTGGCGATGCCCCAGCGCACCGCCGAAACCCGCCGCGCCGCCCCCACCCCGACAATGGCGCCGGTGATGGTATGGGTGGTGGACACCGGGATGCCGAGCCAGGTGGCGCCGAACAGGGTGATGGCGCCGCCGGTTTCGGCGCAGAACCCCTGCATCGGCGTCAGCCGGGTGATCTTGGAGCCCATGGTGTGGACGATGCGCCAGCCGCCCAGCAGCGTGCCCAGGGCCATGGCGAACTGGCAGCTCAGCACCACCCAGAACGGCACATGGAAACTGCCGCCCAGCATGCCCTGCGAATAGAGCAGCACGGCGATGATCCCCATGGTCTTTTGCGCATCGTTGCCGCCATGGCCGAGCGAGTAGAGCGAGGCCGAGACGAACTGCAGGATGCGGAAGGTGCTGTCGGCGCGAAACGGCGTCGAACGGACGAACAGCCAGGCGACGATGAGGATCAGCACCAGCGCGAGGAAGAACCCCACCGCCGGCGACAGGAAGATGGCGCTCACTGTCTTCAGCAGCCCGCCCCACACCACCGCATCGAACCCCGCCTTGGCGACGCCCGCGCCGACGAGGCCGCCGATCAGTGCATGCGAACTGCTCGATGGGATGCCCAGGAGCCAGGTAATGACGTTCCAGCCGATCGCGCCGACCAGTGCGGCAAGGATCACCAGCGGATCGACCACTGCCGCCGAGACGATGCCGGTGCCGACCGTCTCGGCCACATGCAGGCCAAAAAAGAAGAACGCGATGAAGTTGAAGAATGCCGCCCACAGCACGGCAAACTGCGGCCGCAGCACGCGCGTCGACACGATCGTGGCGATCGAGTTGGCGGCGTCGTGCAGGCCGTTGAGAAAGTCGAACAGCAGTGCGATGCCGATCAGACCGACAAGCGCCGGCAGGGCGAGTGCAGTATCCATCGCCTAGACGTGCTCGATCATGATCGAGGTGATCTCGTGCGCGACGTCGTCGAGACTGTCGACCACGCCCTCGAGATCGACGAACAGCGCCCGGCCGATGAAGAAGCGCATCGGATCGGCTGCGCCATGCTGCCGGTAGAGCACGCGCAAGCCATCGTCATGCAGGTCGTCCGCATCGGATTCCAGCTTGCCGATCTCGTCGGCGATCGCCGCGATGCGCGCCTGGTTGGCATTGAGCCGGGGCAGCAGTTCGATTGCCTCGGCCATCAGCCGCGACGCCTTCACGGCAATACCGGCCATCGCCCCCATGCCGGGCTCGAACGCCGTCACCTCATAGAGTTGCGCCGTCTTCACCACCCGCCGCATCTTGTCGACGGCATCGTCCATCGACTGGATCAGGTCGGTGATGTCGCTGCGATCGAACGGCGTGATGAAGCTCTTGCGCACTGCCTGCATGACGTCGCGCGTGATGTCATCGGCCGCATGCTCGAGATCGGTGATCCGCTGCCAGTGCGCCCCGATATCGGCCTCGGCCCCGAACATCCGGTCGAGTTCGTCGGCCGCT
>JAEUMC010000814.1 GCA_016793415.1 Devosia sp.
CGGAGTGCCCTCCACCGGCCACGCCACTGACAAATCAGGATCGTCCCAGCGGATGCACCGCTCGCTGCTGCCGTTCCAGGCGGCTGTTACCTTGTAGAGCACCTCAGTTCCGTCCTCGAGTGCCAGGAACCCATGTGCGAAGCCGGCTGGTATCCAGAACTGCTTCCGGTTCGTCGCAGTCAGTGTGACCGCTGCCCATTTGCCAAGTGTCGGCGAGTTCTCGCGGATGTCGACGGCGACATCAAAGGCGGCGCCCGCCACGACCCGCACGAGCTTTCCCTGCGCGTGCGGAGGAGACTGGTAGTGCAGGCCGCGCAGCACGCCCTTGTGGCTGATCGAGTGGTTGTCCTGCACAAACGCGCCAGAGAGGCCGGTGGTGGCGCGGAACTTCGTTTCGTTAAAACTTTCGAAGAATGCCCCACGGTCGTCGGTGAATACGCGTGGCTCGAACACCAACAGCCCGTCGATGTCCAGTCGCTCGACGTTCATCACCCTCGCCCTTCGCGCAGCAGCGTTGTCAGATACACACCATAGCCGCTCTTCTTGAGTGGTTCGGCGAGTCGCGCCAGCGCCTCGTCGTCGATCCAGCCGTTACGCCAGGCGATTTCCTCCGGACAGGCAACCTTGAAGCCTTGCCGTTTCTCCAGCGTCGCGATGAACTGGCCAGCTTCTAGCAGCGAGTCATGCGTTCCAGTGTCGAGCCATGCGAAGCCACGACCCATACGCTGTACGTTTAGTGCACCACGCGTCAGATACAAGCGGTTGAGGTCGGTGATCTCCAGCTCGCCGCGCGCTGATGGTCTCAGTTCGCGTGCCATCTCCACGACTTGCTCGTCGTAGAAATAGAGGCCGGTCACCGCATAGTTGGATTTCGGAGCCTTTGGCTTTTCCTCGATCGAGATCGCGGCGCCTGACCCGTCGAACTCCACCACGCCGTAGCGTTCGGGATCGTTCACGTGATAGGCGAACACCGTCGAGCCATGCGCCCGTCGGTCGGCGCCCTGCAGCAACTTTGCCAGGTCGTGTCCGAAGAAAATATTGTCGCCGAGGATCAGCGCCGAGGGCTCGCCCTTGACGAAATCGGCGCCGAGAATGAACGCCTGCGCCAGCCCGTCCGGGCTCGGCTGCACCACATAGCTCAGTTCCATCCCCCACTGCCGGCCGTCGCCGAGCAGCGTGCGGAACCGCGGCAGGTCCTCCGGCGTCGAGATCACCAGCACCTCGCGCATGCCGCCGCTCATCAGGGTCGACAGCGGATAGTAGATCATCGGCTTGTCGTAGACCGGCAGCAACTGCTTGGAGACGGTCAGCGTCGCGGGATGGAGGCGCGTACCAGCGCCGCCGGCGAGAATGATGCCGCGGCGCGTCATCGTGTGGCCTCCGGAAGTAGGGCGTCGAGCGTTACCAGCACGTCGGCCCGCCAATCCGGCAGGTCGATGCCGAGCGCGCTGCGCAGCTTATGTGTGGAAAGGCGGGAATTGCGCGGCCGCCTGGCCGGTGAGGGAAAGGCGGCGGAGGGGACCGGCAGCACCCGATCCGGCACCACTTTGAGCGTCACGTTGCGCCTCAGCGCTTCGGCGACGACGTAGCTGGCATAGCCGCGCCAACTCGTCTCCCCGGCCGCCGCTAGATGATAGATGCCGCTCGCGAGCGGGCGGTCATGGGCGATCTGCTCGATGGTGCGGGCCGTCATCTCTGCGATCAGCCTGGCGCTGGTGGGGGCGCCGAACTGATCGTCGATCACCTTGAGCTCGTCGCGACTTTGCGCCAGCCCTAGGATCTTGGCGATGAAATTGCTGCGGCCCGGCGCGTGCACCCAACTGGTACGAAGGATCAGGTGCTTGCCGGCGACCCCTTCCACCGCGAGCTCACCGGCCCGTTTGCTTGCCCCGTAGACGTTGAGTGGCGCCGTGGCGTCGTCCTCGACATAGGGCTCAGGCTTCTCGCCATCGAACACGTAGTCGGTGGAATAGTGGATCAACCAAGCATCACGGTCCGCTGCCGCTCGCGCGAGTGCCGCAGGCGCGTCGGCGTTCACCAGTTGCGCCAGTTCCGGCTCACTCTCAGCCTTGTCGACGTCTGTGTATGCCCCGGCGTTGACGATCACGTCCGGTCGTTCGCGCTCGACGATCCGCGCCAACCCACCCGGGTTCGCCAGGTCTGCGCCGTCTCGACCCAGCGCGACGACTGTGCCGAGCGGGGCCAGCAATTGGGTGAGCGCAGTGCCGACCTGGCCGTCGCGCCCGAGGATCAGCAGTCTCATCCGTAGTGTCTCGCCACCCATTCACGGTAGGCGCCACTGGTCACGTCGGCGACCCACGCCTCGTTGGCGAGATACCAGTCGACGGTTCTGGCGAGTCCACCCTCGAACGCCTCTGCAGGATGCCAGCCCAACTCGCCGGCAAGCTTGGCAGGGTCGATGGCATAGCGACGGTCATGCCCCGGCCGGTCGGTCACATGGGTGATCTGTGCTGTGTAGCTTGCGCCGTCGGCTCGTGCCCGCCTCGCGTCGAGCAGCGCGCAGATCGTCCGCACCACCTCGATATTGGTCTTCTGATTGTCCCCGCCGATATTATAGGTCTCGCCCGGCGCGCCGGCCTCGAGCACCCGCCGCAGCGCCGAACAATGGTCGCCAACATATAGCCAGTCGCGCACCTGCAGCCCGTCGCCATAAATCGGTAAAGCCTTACCGTTCAACGCGTTATGGATGATCAGCGGAATCAGTTTCTCAGGAAACTGCAGCGGTC
>JAEUMC010000819.1 GCA_016793415.1 Devosia sp.
CGTACGGGTCTTGCGGCCATCGGCCTCCGACGGCGGGGTCGGCGGCAGCTCGGCGACCGGGGTTGCCGGGCGGCGCTGCGGCGCGGTTTCGGCAGCCCGGCGGGCCGGCGAAACGCGCGGCTCCCGCGAGACGGTCGAAACTTCTGCCACTTCCTCGAGCGCACGATCCGCCTCGGCGGCACGCGCCTTGGCTTCCTCGGCGCGCTGTGCCTCCTCGCGGAGGGCACGGCGGCGAGCATCTTCCTCGGCGCGACGGGCTTCCTCAGCACGGGCGCGGGCTTCGTCCTCGGCCTGGCGGCTCGCGGCTTCGCGCAGGGCGCGAGCCCGGGCGTCAGCCTCGGTGGCGCTCAGCCCACCACCCGGACGCGGCGCAATACCGGAGCGCAGCGGCGGACGGCCCTGGTTGGACTGGTAGGGGCGATTGCCCGACGGCGCTCCCGACGAAGCGGGGCGACCCGAACCCTGCGCGGGCGCAGCGCCACCACCACCCTGCGGCGGACGCGGGGTGTGCGGCGTATGAGGGGTATGTGCGCCGGGCGAGCCGGGCGGCACGAAGCGGGTGCGCTTCTCGACGACCACGGTGTTCCGCGACGAACGTGCCACATTGGGGCGTGCCCCCACGCTGGGGCCTCCCTTCAATGACAGCGTCTTCTTGCCGCCGGCACCAGAATCTTCGCGCTTGTCGTCGTTATCAGACATGTAACTCGCGTCTTCCTTCACGAAACCTGCCCGCGAAAGCGCGTCGCCGCGCTCTCTGAACAAGTCCGATTGTCGGGCTCAGGGGGCGGCGCAGCTCTCGCTCGCGCCGCTCAAATAACCCATCTAGTTGGCGATGTAACGTGCCAGCCTTTCGGCTCGTTGCACCGCCGCCTGGGCCGCGCCCCCCTTGATGAGCGCAGCATGTATCACATTTTCGATCCCGAGTGCCAAACCCATTTGGCCCGAATCGAGCAATTCGAAATGCGGAGTTAAGACAGGCTCAAAACCCGCCTCTTCGGCCGCCTTCGTATACCCCTTGAGCGAACCCAGGAGCTTGTTTCGACCATCCTCGGCCGCGTCGGTCGCGGTGAGGAGGCCCACTACTTCACCCGCCTCGATCGCCGCCTTGACCTTGGTCGAGCCGGTTACCAGCTGCCCCGCCTTGCGCGCCAGGGAGAGCGAATTGAGCAATCGCTCCTCCAACCGGCGCCGGGTCAGACCGGCGAGATCGTCGGGTACCTTCACCTCGGCCTTGAGGCTTTTGGCGAAGGCCTTCTTCTTTACCGCCTCGGCCACGGTCTTCGAGCCAAGGGTAATCCAGACGCCACGCCCTTCGGCCTTGCCGTCGGTATCGGGCACCACCTCGCCGTCGGGTGAGACGGCGAAGCGGATCAGTTCGGCAATCGGCTTCACCTCACGGGTGAGGGCGCATTGCCTTTCGGTTTCCTCGCGACGCGGCACCGGGCTTCAGACCACCCGATTACGCGGGCGCCCCTTCTTCCAGCTCGGCGGCCTCTTCGGCCACGGCGAGATCGGCTTCAGTGATCCAGCCGGCCTTGAGGCGGGCCTGCAGGATCATTTCCTCGGCTTCCTCACGGCTCACCGGGAAATCCTTGAAGGTACCCTCGAACCGCTTGGTCTCGCCGTCCTTGCGCTCCGTCCAGCCGACCAGATCGTCAGCGGCGCAACCGGCAAAGTCCTCGACGCTCTTGATGTCTTCCTTGCCGAGCGCCACAAGCATCGCGGCGTTCAGGCCCGGGATTTCATAGAGCTCATCCTCGACGCCCAGCTTCAACCGCTCGTCGTCATTGGCCTTCTCGATCGCCGCCAGGTAGTCGGAGGCGCGCTGCTGGATTTCCGCCGCGGTCTCTTCGTCAAAACCCTGGATCGAGGCGATTTCCGAGGCGTCGATATAGGCGAGTTCCTCGACCGAGGAGAAGCCTTCGGAAGCCAGTAGTTGGGCAACCATCTCGTCAACATCAAGGGCCTGCATGAACAAAGCAGAGCGCTCGGTGAATTCCTTCTGGCGGCGCTCGGACTCTTCGGCTTCGGTGAGGATGTCGATGTCCCAGCCGATCAGCTGGCTGGCGAGACGCACATTCTGGCCGCGGCGGCCGATGGCGAGGCTCAGCTGCTCATCGGGCACCACCACTTCGATGCGCTCGGCCTGCTCGTCGAGCACCACCTTGGCGACATCGGCCGGCTGCAGCGCCGAAACGACCAGGTCGGCGATCGACTCGGTCCACGGGATGATGTCGATCTTTTCGCCCTGCAGTTCGGCAACCACCGCCTGGACGCGCGAACCGCGCATACCGACGCAGGCGCCGACCGGGTCAATGGACGAGTCCGACGAGGTGACGGCGATCTTGGCGCGGCTGCCCGGATCGCGGGCGATCGAACGGATGGTGATGATGCCATCGTAGATCTCCGGCACTTCCTGCATGAACAGCTTGGCCATGAACTGCGGATGGGTGCGGGAGAGGAAAATCTGCGGGCCGCGCTGCTCGCGACGCACGTCATAGATATAGGCGCGGACGCGATCGCCGTAGCGATAGAGCTCGCGCGGGATCAGTTCGTCGCGGCGAATGATGGCTTCGCCACGGCCCAGATCGACGATGACGTTGCCGTACTCGACGCGCTTGACGGTGCCGTTGACGATCTCGCCGACGCGGTTGATGTACTCCTCGTACATGCGGTCGCGCTCGGCATCGCGCACCTTCTGCACGATCACCTGCTTGGCCGACTGGGCGGCGATGCGGCCGAACTCGATCGGCGGCAGCGGCTCGGTGAGGAAGTCGCCGAGCTTGGCGGCGTCGTTCTTCTGCTTGGCGTATTTGAGCTCGACCTGGCGGGAGGGTTCCTCGACCGCCTCAACCACTTCGAGCAGCCGCCACAGGCGCAGCTCGCCGGTCTTGGGGTTGATCTCGGCGCGCACGTTGGTCTCGGCGCCGTAGCGGGTCTTGGCCGCCTTCTCGATCGCGTCCTGCATCGACTCGATGACGATCATGCGATCGATCGACTTTTCGCGGGCAACGGCATCAGCGATCTGGAGCAGTTCCAGGCGGTTCGCGCTAACGGCCATTTAGTGTGTCTCCTCAGTGGAAGCGTCTTCTTCGGATTCTTCGGGGGTATTTGAGTGGTCCGCCGTGTCCTCGGCCGGATCGGCCTCCGAGTCGTCGGACAGTTCGACGGTCTCGATGTCTTCATCGTCGTCGATGGGGAATTCTTCCTGGTCGACCTGAGCCAGGTTCATCAGCTTGTCGGTCATCACCAGCTTGGCCTCGGCCAGCATGGAAAGCGGCAGGCGGAAATCCGGCTCGGTGCCCTTGGGCACGTCGGGCAGGGTGATGACGACATGATCGCCATCGACCGCCTTGATCAGGCCGCGGAAGCGGCGGCGGCCATCGAGCAGGTCGGACAGTTCGACCTTGGCCTCGTGGCCGACATAGGCGGCGAAATCGCGGGCCCGCACCAGCGGCCGGTCGATGCCGGGGGACGAGACCTCGAGATGATACTCGCGATCGATCGGATCTTCGACGTCGAGCACCGGCGAGACGTCTTTGCTCAGCCGCTCGCAATCGGTGATGTTGAAGCGGCCATTGCCGTCCTCGGCCATGATCTGCAGCGTCAGGCCATTCTCCTGCGTCATCTTCACACGCACGAGGCTGTAGCCGAGATCGTTGGCGACGGGCTCGACGATGCGGGCGATCCGCTGCTCGAGGCCGGTCTCCTTGATGTAACGCTTTTCGGTGAGATCGAACGTCATGCTGTTGCGATGGGCCTCAAGAAAACAAAAAGAGCGGGGGCCCGGTCGGCACCCCACTCTCGCTTTAGAGCCAGAGATGTTGTTGGCGCTCATATAGCGCCGTTGGGCGTTGGGCGCAAGATCATCCCGTCCGGCTGTGCTTGCTGCCGCCAGCGGCTATGGTCGGACAACGAGATTCGCGACCGGAGCAGGACTGATGAAGACACGCGCGGCAGTGGCATTCGCGGCGGGCAAACCCCTCGAAATCGTCGAGCTCGACCTCGAGGGCCCCAAGGCGGGCGAAGTGCTGGTCGAGATCAAGGCCACCGGCATCTGCCACACCGACGCGTTCACCCTGTCAGGCGCCGACCCGGAGGGACTGTTTCCCTCGATCCTCGGCCATGAGGGGGCGGGCGTGGTGCTCGACGTCGGACCCGGTGTCACCAGCCTCAAGCCGGGCGACCATGTGATCCCACTCTACACACCCGAATGCCGGGAGTGCCCGAGCTGCCTGAGCCGCAAGACCAACCTCTGCACGGCGATCCGCGCCACCCAGGGCAAGGGCCTGATGCCGGACGGGACCTCGCGGTTTTCCTACAAGGGCCAGACCATCTTTCACTACATGGGCTGCTCGACCTTCTCGAACCACACCGTCCTGCCCGAGATCGCGCTCGCCAAGATCGACCCCAAGGCGCCGTTCGACAAGGTGTTCTACATCGGCTGCGGCGTCACCACCGGAGTGGGCGCGGTGCTCAACACCGCCAAGGTCGAAGCCGGCGCCACCGCCGTGGTGTTCGGGCTTGGCGGCATCGGGCTCAATGTGGTGCAGGGGCTGAAGCTCGCCGGCGCCGACATGATCATCGGCGTCGACATCAACAACGACAAGCAGGCCTGGGGCGAGCGCTTCGGCATGACGCATTTCGTCAACCCCAAGGAGATCGACGGCGACGTCGTCCCCTATCTTGTGAACCTCACCAAACGTGGAGCTGACCAGATCGGCGGCGCCGACTACACCTTCGATTGCACCGGCAACACTACGGTGATGCGGCAGGCGCTGGAGGCGAGCCATCGCGGCTGGGGTAAATCGGTGGTGATCGGGGTGGCCGGCGCGGGCCAGGAAATCTCCACCCGGCCATTCCAGCTGGTCACCGGCCGCACCTGGATGGGCACCGCCTTCGGCGGCGCGCGCGGTCGCACCGACGTGCCGAAAATCGTCGACTGGTACATGAGCGGCAAGCTCGAGATCGACCCGATGATCACCCACACGCTGAGACTCGAGGACATCAACAAGGGGTTTGAGCTGATGCACCACGGCGAGAGCATTCGCAGCGTGGTGTTGTTCTAGGGGGCACCTTTCTGCTCCCCTCCCCCTTGAGGGGAGGGGCAGGGGGTGGGGGTGGCGAGGGGAACCTCGGTGCTGACTGCACCACCCCCACCCTCGATCCCTCCCCTCAAGGGGGAGGGAGGCGATAGATCGAGTTTGAGGCGCCCCAAACTCCTCCTAGTTAAAGCCCCAACCGCGCCCGCAGTTCCGCCTCGCTCATGCTGCCCGGCTTGGCGCCCTTGGCCACCAGCTCGTGGCCGATGGTGACCAACCCCGCATTCAGCGGCGTGGGCACGCCGTGCAGCCGGCCGAGCAACACGATCTCGCCGTTGAGATAGTCGGTCTCGATCGTGCCGGTACCGCGCTTCAGGCTCTGGATCGAGGAGCCGCCGGTGCGGGTGATGCCGGCGACGGCGCCCAATTCCATCAGGCCCTTGCGGCGCGGATCGGCGTTGCCGGCTGCCACCCAATCGATGCCGGCGGCGGCATAGACCCGCTCCGCCTCGGCCTGGATCGCCTCCAGCAGCGGGCCGGAACGGCTGCCATGGCCGAGCGCCGCCTCGACCACGTTGCCGAGATTGTCGCGCAGTTTGCCGTATTTGGAGCGCATCACCTGTTCGAGCGGGAAGGCGGCGAAGCCGGCACTGTTGAAGGCGGTGGCGATCGCCGCGACATTGTCGTCAAGGCCATGCGGATAGCGGCCGAGGTCGATGAGCCCGCGTTTGGGCGCGCCGTAGCAGATCACCTCGCCGGGCGTGACGTAGTCGGCCGGCAGGATCACCGTCATGGCGTAGACGTTGGGGAACAGCCGCAGCGCCAGCCGTTCGTTGTTGACGCCGTTCTGGGCGCAGACCACCGCTTGCGTCATGACACCGGCAGCCCGCAACTCCTCGAGCGCCGGAGCGGTGTGCTGGCCCTTCATGGTCAGGAAGATGACGTCGTCGGGCCGGAACGCGAGTTCGCCCGGCGCGCCGACGAGGGGGAAGTTCACCAGTTGCGCGTCGGTAGTGGTGCGGAACATCAGCCCGCCATTGGCGCGGATCGCCTTGAGCATATCGCCGCGGGCGATGCCGACCACATCGTGGCCGGCGCTGGCGAGGGAGGCCGCAAAGGTGCCGCCGATGGCGCCGACACCGTAGATGATGAACCGCATGCTGAAGCTCCTTTGCTCCAGCTTGGCGGCAATGGACGGCCCGAACAAGGCAGCCCAAAGTACAACAGCGTGATAGCCGGCGGCGGGGTTCACGTACCCAGCGCTTCTCCCGCCGCCGGCCGGACCGTCACTGGGCAGCAGCCAGACGGTCTTCGGTTTCCGCCTGGGGCGGAGTGCCGTGGGCGCCGATTCCGGCGCCGAGAGGTTTGACGCCGCGCAGGGCGGTGAGGGCGACGATGGCGACCAGCAGCAGCACGCCGGCTTCCACCGCCACCACCAGTTGCAGCGCCGAGGTGAAGGCGGCGCCGGCAGCGGCGAGCAGGGGCGCGCCATCCGGCAGGCTCGCCGCGACACTCGCGGCGCCGGCCAGCGTTTCGGTCGCCGCATGGGTCTGCGCTTCAGTGAGCCCGGTCGGCAGGTTGCCGGCGAGCATGCTGCGGTAGACCAGGGTGCCGAGGCTGCCGAGCGCGGCGATGCCGAGCGAATAGCCGAATTCCGATGAGGTCTCCTGCAGGGCAGCGGCAGCGCCGGCGCGCTCCGGAGCGACGAAACCCATCATGATGCCGGTGCCGAGCGTCACCATCGGCGCACAGCCGAGGTTGAACAGGGCAAAGCCGACGATCACCGCAGGCACGCCATAGCTCTGGACGAAGAAGAAGACGATCAACAGCCCGATGATGGCGACGCCCATGCCCGAGGCGATGAGGCGGCCCGGACGGATGGTCTGCGCCAGCTTGGGCGCCAGCATGAAGGCGACGATCATCAACAGGATCGCCGGCAGGCCGCAGAGCCCGGCCCAGAGCGGGCTCAGACCGGCGACGAGCTGAAAATACTGCGCCGTCAGCACCATGATGGCGCCGGTGACGGTGATGAGGAACATTGCCCCGATCACCGCGGTGAAGGCGCCGTTCTTGAACAGCTTCAGGTCGACCAGCGGGTGCGCCAGCGTTACCTGGCGGCGAATGAAGATGATGGCCAGCAGCAGGCCGACGCCGATGGCGCCGAACGGGGCGAGGCTGACATCGCCCTTGGCCAGTTCCTTCAGCCCGTAGACGATGGGGAGAATGGCGCCGAGCGACAGCACGACGCTGACGAGGTCTAGCCGGCCGGCCTGCGGCGCCTTGTATTCGGGCAGCAGCGCCGGGGCAGTGACGAGCAGCAACAGCATCACCGGCACGCCGAGCAGGAACGGCGCGCCCCACCAGAAATGCTCGAGCATGACGCCGCCAACCAGCGGCCCGAGCAGCATGCCGCCCATGAAGCAGGTCAACCAGATCGAGATGGCGAAACCGCGCTGCCGCTCATCGTGGAACATGTTGGTGATGAGCGCGAGGATCGAGGGCGAGAGCGTCGCCCCGGCAATGCCGAGCAGGCCGCGCGCCGCGATCAGCATGGTGGCCGAGCTCGAGAAGGCTGCCAGCACCGAAGCGGCGGCAAAGGCTGCGCCGCCCAGCATCAGGAGCTTCCGCCGCCCGATGCGGTCGCCGATCGTCCCCATGGTGATGAGGAAGCCGGCGAGCAGGAACCCATAGATGTCCATGATCCAGAGCTGCTGGGCGCTGTCGGCGCCGAGCGTCTCGCTGATCCGGGGGAGCGCAAGGAGAATGACCGAGACATCGATGGAGATCATCAGCGTCGGCAGCGCGAGGACGGCAAGGCCGGTCCATTCGCGGGCCGTGGCGCGAGAACTTTGAACTGACATGGCGGCTCCTTTCACTTAAGGTGAGGCTTAAGTAAGTGAGTACAATGCTTAAGTCAACACTTAAGTGAAGAGCACCACCCGTCACACCGGGGGTGAAGGGTCTGGGGCTCAATCGGGCGCGCGGATAGAGCCCCACCCCGTCGACAAACCGTCATCGCCCGGTTGTATCCATCGGCAACCGACGATAGTTTGCCGGCCTCCTTCCCCGACTACCAACCACGGACATCGCAGCATGGAATACCGCCGCCTCGGCAAGGCTGGCCTCAAGGTCAGTGAGTTTTCGTTTGGCGCCTGGGTGACCTTCGGCAAGCAGGTCGGCGAAGACGCCGCCCAGTCGATCATGGGTTACGCCTACGACAACGGCATCAACTTCTTCGACAACGCCGAAGGCTACGAGCAGGGCAATGCCGAGATCGTCATGGGCGAGGCGCTGAAAGCGCTGAACTGGAGCCGTGACAGCTATGCGGTATCGTCGAAAGTGTTCTGGGGCGGTGCCAAGCCGACGCAGAAAGGGCTGAGCGCAAAGCACGTCACGGATGCCGCGCATGCCGCGCTGAAGCGGCTGCAGGTCGACTATCTCGACCTCTATTTCTGCCACCGTCCGGATATCGACACGCCGATCGAAGAGACGGTGCGGGCGATGCACAACCTCATCACCCAGGGCAAGGTGCTGTACTGGGGCACCTCGGAATGGTCGGCGCAACAGCTGACCGAAGCCTATGCGGTCGCCCGGCAGGAGCACCTGACGCCGCCGACCATGGAGCAGCCGGAATACAACCTGTTCCGCCGCGAGAAGGTCGAGGCCGAGTTCCTGCCGCTCTACAGCCTGTTCGGGCTGGGGACGACGATCTGGTCGCCGCTGGCCTCGGGCATCCTCACCGGCAAGTACAATGACGGCATCCCGGCCGACTCGCGCATGAACCTCCCCGGCTACGAGTGGCTGAAGGCTCGGCTCGACAGCGACAAGGGCCGCGACGAACTGGCGAAGGTGAAGAAGCTGGCCAAGCTGGCGGACGAGGTCGGGCTGCCGATCCACCACCTGGCGCTGCTCTGGTGCAACGCCAACCCGAACGTCTCGACGGTGATCCTGGGCGCCTCCAAGCTCAGCCAGCTCAAGGACAACCTCAAGGCGCTCGACTCGAAGTCGAAGATGACGCCGGACGTCCTGGCGAAGATCGAAGAGATCATGGGCAACAAGCCGGAAGCGCCGCGGCGGTTCTGAGGTCTGCACCGACATCGTGGCTGTGGCCACCCCCACCCTTCATCCCTCCCCACAAGGGGGAGGGAGACGCAAGAACCGAGAGCTTCTGCCAATCGCCTCCCTCCCCCTTGTGGGGAGGGCAGCAGAGCTTGCGAGGGAAGCGAGCTAGCGTCGCTGGGTGGGGGTTGGCCAAGTGCTCCTGCAGTGCGATGGCACTCCCACTACCAATGCGCAGCATTGCGCCCTCGCCCTTTCATCAGCGCCTGCAGCGCACTAGAGATAGCGCAACGCTGATGGAGGCAGGATCGGGTGACGGTGCGCTGGCGCATTGCGGGACTGGCGCTGGCGAGCCTGTTGTCGATCGCCGCGATGGCCGGCGTGATGGCCTATGGGCTATGGCTGGCCGATCGCTTCGTGCAGCGGATCGATGCAGTACACCGGCGCTTCGAGGTGATTGCCGAACTCGATGGTCGCGCCAACGCCTATGCCAAGCAGGTGGCGAGCGTCTTGCTGCTCGGCCGGGCCGAGATGCCGGCAGTGCAGACCGCGCGCATCGACATGGAGCGAACCTTCGCCCGGCTGAGCCGGGCCACCCGCGACGAACTGACGACGCTGGGCGGGGTTGCCGAAATGGTGCCCGAACTCGAGCAGCTCGAGGACGTCCGCCGGATGATCGAACTCTACCACGCCATCGACGCCTCGGCAGCGCGGGCGCTGGCGGCGGCGCGCGACGGCAACAGCAGCGAAGCCACCCAGCTCTATGGTCGCGACGTCGCCTTCCGCCTCGCCAATGAGCTGCAGCCATTGATCGACCGGGCGCTGGCCGAGGAGCGCAATGAGGTCGCCGCCGAACTCAGGCAGGTGCAACAGACCCAGGGGATCATCCTTGTCGTCGCCGGCAGCCTGGCGCTGGTGTCGCTGGCGGTGCTGAGCCTGCTGGGCATGCTGCTCTACCGCGCGGTGCGTCGCTCGGGCGAGCGGCTGGAGGCCGAAATCGGCGCCCGCACCGGAGAGCTCCGCGATGCCAATGCGCGGCTGCGGGCTGTCGATACCCGGCGCACGCAGTTCCTCGCCGATGTCAGCCACGAGTTGCGCACCCCGCTCACCGTGCTGCGCGGTGAGGCCGATGTGGCGCTGCGCGGCCAGCCTGGGATCGAAGAGTTGCGGCAGTCGCTGGAGCGGATCCGCGGCCAAGCGGTCGACATGTCGAGCCTGCTCGACGATCTCATCGCCTTTGCGCGCACCGATGCCGAAAGCCAGCAGCATCTGCCCACCGATGTCAGGCTCGACGAGATCGTGGTTGCCGCGGCGGAGGAAGCACAGGTGCTGGCCGAGCCGCGCGAAGTGAGCGTCGTCACCGAGCTTGGCGACAACGGTGCCCATATCGATGCGGATTTCCGCCGACTCAAACAGGCGCTGATGATCGGGCTCGACAATGCGGTGAAGCACTCGCCGCCCGGCAGCCGCATCATGGTTGCGACCGCACGGTCGGCCCAAGCCGCAACAATCGGCATCGCCGACCAGGGACCGGGTCTCAGCGACGCCGACAAGCCGCGGGTGTTCGAGCGGTTCTATCGCGGACAGGGCGAGGGCGAGCTCGAAAACCCGGGGCTGGGCATCGGGCTTGCCATCGCCAAGGATATCGTCGAGCGGCATGGCGGCAGCATCCGGCTCGACAATGGTACGAAAGGCGGCGCGGTGCTGACGATCGAGCTGCCGCTGGCGAAAGGAGGATCGCGATGAAGGTTCTGGTGGTCGAGGACGATCGCCGCATCGCCTCGTTCCTCGAGCGCGGACTCGCGGCCGAGGGCTACCAGGTCAGCGTCGAGAACGATGGCCGCGACGGGCTGGAGCGGGCCCGGCAGGACGATTTCGAGCTGATCATCCTCGATCGCATGCTGCCCTATGTCGACGGACTGGAGATCACCCGGCTGCTGCGCGAGGAAAAGCGCCCGTCGATGATCCTGATGCTGACCGCCAAGGACAGTCTCCAGGACAAGATCGAAGGCCTGAAAGGTGGCGCCGACGACTATCTGACCAAGCCGTTCGCCTTTGACGAGCTGCTGGCGCGGCTCGTGGCGCTGCGGCGGCGACGCAGCGAGATCGACCATGAGCGGCAGCTTGCCATCGGACCGCTGACGCTCGATCCGCAATCACGCCGCGTCACCCGCGACGGCGAACCGATCAGCCTCACGGTGCGCGAGTTCGACCTGTTGCGCTATCTGATGAGCAACCCGGACAAGGTGGTGAGCCGGCAGCGGCTGCTCAACAGCGTCTGGGAATATGGCTACGACCCCGGCACCAAGATCGTCGATGTCTATGTCCGCTATCTCCGCGCCAAGATCGATACCGAAGGCTCTTCGTCGCTGATCCAGACGGTACGGGGCGTCGGCTACATGATGCCGAGCAAGCCGGATCCGTCTCTCTCCAAATTCTAACCGAGCGCTCAACCCCATCTAATGCAATGGGTTTAGCCTCCTTGTTGCTTTTCGAAGTGACGAGGAACCGCAGATGTCCGACGAGATCTGGCCCGCCATCAAGGTCGAGCGCTTCTACGACGAGCCGCTGGCGCATTACGAAGCCCGGCGCCGCGAGATCGTCACCATCATCACCGGCTTTCGCAACAGCCGCTACGAAGGCGACGTCGCCGAGCGCATGGAGAACCGGCTGATGGCGCTGCAGGACGGCATGGTGGTGCCTGCCGTTGCCTGACCAGATTTTGGCCTGATCCCCTTTGCCACCGCAGATGAGAAGGGCCCGGTTTGACCGGGCCTTTCTTTT
>JAEUMC010000846.1 GCA_016793415.1 Devosia sp.
TCCTCGATGTTATGCTCGCGCGTGGCGCGGCCCGAGTTCACGTCGATCGAGACCAGTGCTTCGGTGGGGTTGATCACCAGATAGCCGCCGGAGGGCAGGGTGACCTGCGGCGAGAACATCTGGTCGAGCTGACCCTCGACGTTGAACTTCGAAAACAGCGGCGCGTCATCCTTGTAGAGCTGCACGTTCTTGGCGTGGCTCGGCATGATCATGCGCATGAAGTCTTTGGCTTCGCGGTAGGCGTCGTCGCCCGCCACGAACAGCTCGTCGATATCCTTGTTGTAGAGGTCGCGGATGGTCCGCTTGATCAGCGAGCCCTCCTCGTAGACGAGACAGGGGGCCTGCGACTTCAGCGTCAGTGAGCGGACATTTTCCCACAGCCGCTGCAGGTACTCGAAATCGCGCTTCACCTCTGCCTTGGTGCGGCTGGCGCCGGCCGTCCTGAGGATGATCCCCTGGCCCTGCGGCACTTCAAGATCCCCGACGATGTCCTTGAGGCGCTTGCGGTCTGCGGCATTGGTGATCTTGCGCGAGATGCCGCCGCCACGGGCGGTGTTGGGCATCAGCACCGAATAGCGGCCGGCGAGCGACAGGTAGGTGGTGAGGGCCGCGCCCTTGTTGCCGCGCTCTTCCTTGACCACCTGCACCAGCATCACCTGCCGGCGCTTGATCACTTCCTGAATCTTGTACTGATGGCGGCGCTGCGACGGACGGCGGCGCTCCTGCACGTCCTCGAGAGCATCCGAACCGCCGACGCTCTCGACCGGCTCGTTGCTGGTCGGCGCCTGCTCGATGTGGCTGTGCTCTTCGTCGCCCTCGGCGTCGTCATGCGAATCGCCATCCGACGAAACCTCGGCCGGCGCTGCGGCGTTGGCCGCGGCGTGCTCGTGTTCGTGGTCGTCGTCGTCATGCGCCTCGTCGCGCAGCAGCGCTTCGCGGTCGGCAATCGGGATCTGGTAATAGTCGGGGTGGATTTCCGAGAAGGCCAGGAAACCGTGGCGGTTGCCGCCATACTCGATGAATGCCGCCTGGAGCGAGGGTTCCACACGCGTCACCTTGGCGAGGTAGATGTTACCCCGCAGCTGCCGCCGGGTGGCGGATTCGAAATCGAACTCTTCGAGCCGGTTCCCGTTAGTGACGACGATCCGTGTTTCTTCCGGGTGGATGGCATCCACCAGCATGCGCTTTGTAGCCATAAACGAAGTCTCCGCGCCGTCGCGCGCCGACACCGATCGACCGGCGAACCGGTCCTCCTGATGTCGCGCCATGCGAGGCGAAAGGTTTTAGGAGGATGGCGCGAGAGGCGCCGGCAAAAGCAACGGCGCGCGCGCCGCTGCGAGACTGGAGAGCGAAGGCAGCCGGGACTTCGACGACAAAAGCGCAACCGCTGTTCGGGATCGCGTCACTCTTTGTCTGCCCGATGGCCATCAGACCTCTTCCTTGAGAACAGGCCAGCCAATTCTGCCGCCTGTCCTTCGACCCCTAGAGGTCGAGATTCTATCGCGAGGCGCCAAATGTGCCGCACTTCAGATCGGCTCACCTCAGGTGATAACCGATCCGCCGCTGCCGACCACACGGGGCCAAGGGCGCCGATTGCGCCGCTCCGGCATATGGTGGCGGCAGCAGGCCGCCTCAAGATCGCTTTAGGGTTGTTGCCGCAAATTGGCAACAGGAAACTCAAAACCCACCGGTACGGGCGGCTTCCAGATCGATCACATTATTGCATTGTCGACGCGCGGTGCGTAACGCCGCAGAATCGCCCGAGTGATCTGGCGTCTTGCACCACTCTTTGGGAGCGCTGCTGTCTTGCTGAAATCTGCCGGTTCGGCCGGTCATACCCGCACAATTGCTGGGTTTGCGGCGATCGTGCTGGTCCTCGTGGCTAGCCTGTTCGCAGCGCATCCGGCCTTTGCCCAGCTCGAATCGATCGAGGATTACCCCGATGTCATCGATGCGCGCGTCACCGCGACGCCGCAGCGGGCCCGCCTGATCATCGATCTCTCGGGTCCGACCGAGTTCGCCATCGTTTCGCTCGATAAGCCCAACCGCATCGCCATCGACGTCAAGGCGTTCGAGTTGAAGATCCTCGCCCCGGCCGATGTCGCCGGAAAGGGCATCGTCACCAGCTACACCGTCGAGATGGCCGAGAAGGGCAGGGCGCGTACCTTGCTGACTCTCGCCCAGCCGGCGCAGGTACAGCAGGCCTATATCCTCGATGCCGTCGCCGATCAGCCGGCGCGCCTCGTCGTCGACATCATCACCGCCACGCCCGAGGAGTTCGCCAGCAAGGTCGCCTCAGACCTCGCCGCCTCGATTGCCAACCAGGGCGCAGCGCCGGTAACGGCTTCGACCGATCCGGGCACCCATGCGCCGATCACCGCCACCCGTCCGCTGGTGGTGCTCGACCCCGGCCATGGCGGCGTCGATAACGGCGCCAGCGCCCCCAACGGCACGCATGAAAAGGACATCACGCTCGCCTTCGCGCTGCAACTGCAGAAGGTGCTGATCGATTCCGGGCGCTTCGACGTGGCGCTCACCCGCGAGGACGATACCTATCTGTCGCTGAACGAACGCGTCGACCTTGCCCGCCAGAACAAGGCCGACATCTTCATTTCGCTGCACGCCGACAGCTTCCAGGATGAGCAGATCCGTGGCGCCAGCGTCTATACTCGCGATGAAAATGCCACCGACGTGCTCGATAAGGTGCTGGCCGATGGCGAGAACCGCTACGATATCGTCGCCGGCTTCTCGGTTCCGCAGGCCACCCCGGCGGTAATGGATATCCTCGTCGACCTGATGCGGCGCGAGATGCGCAAATCCAGCTTCCTCGCCGCCGAAGCCATCGTGCACCAGCTCGAGCCGAGCGTCGCGTTGCGCCGCTTCCCGGTGCGGCAGGCCGATTTCTTCGTGCTGCAGGCGCCCGACGTTCCCTCGGTGCTGGTCGAGCTGGGCTTCCTCTCTAACGCCTCCGATATCGCCAACCTGCAGCAGTCCGATTGGCGCGACCGGGTGGTGGATGCGCTGGCTCGCGGCATTGCCGACTATTTCGACAGCACGCAGAAAGCCGCGGCAGCAACGCAGTGACGTTTTCGGCACGCGCCGCATCGCAAGTGATTGAACTGGCGGGCTTGTCCACATTTCCGCCCTTGTCTGGTATGATTCCGCAATATTCCGCGCCTCATCCGATCGGACCTGTGGCGCCTGCTCCAAGGTTCACGATCTGATGCTCAGACTTCTCGGCTGGCTCTTCGGTTTCGGCGTGTTCTGCGCCCTGGGTGCCGTTGCGGTTGGCGCCGTCTATCTCAACCAGCTGAATTCGACGCTGCCCGACTACACCGTGCTGAAGGACTATCAGCCGCCGGTGACGACGCGCGTCCATGCCGCCGATGGCACGCTGCTCGCCGAGTACGCGCGCGAGCGCCGGCTGTTCCAGCCGATCGAGACCATCCCGCCGCTGATCATCAACGCCTTCATCTCGGCCGAAGACAAGGATTTCTACACCCACTCGGGTATCGCCGTGGACGGCGTGGTCCGCGCGCTGCGCGACAACATCATGGCGCGCGTCGAAGGCAATGACTCCATCCAGGGTGGCGGCTCGACCATTACCCAGCAGGTGGCCAAGAACTTCCTGCTCACCTCCGAGCAGACCTGGGATCGCAAGATCCAGGAAGCCATCCTGGCGCTCAGGATCGAGTCGACCTTCTCGAAGAACAAGATCCTCGAGCTCTACGTCAACGAGATCTTCCTCGGGCTCAATTCTTATGGCGTGGCGGCCGCGGCGCTGAACTATTTCGACAAGGCGCTGTACGAGCTGACCCTCAGCGAGGCTGCCTATCTCGCCGCGCTCCCCAAGGGCCCGAACAACTACCACCCGTTCCGCCGCCCCAAGCAGGCGATCGAGCGTCGCAACTGGGTGATCGACCGCATGGTCGAGAATGGCTACGTGACCGCCGAAGAGGCTGCCAAGGCCAAGGACGAGCCGCTCAACGTCAAGCCGCGCAGCTCCGGCAGCCAGCTGTTCTCGGCCGAGTACTTCACCGAGGAGGTGCGCCGCCAGCTCGGCAAGCTCTATGGCGAGGCCGAACTCTACGGCGGCGGCCTCAGCGTGCGCACCACGCTCGATCCGCACCTGCAGGAATATGCCCGCCGCGCCCTCATGGATGGGCTGATCCACTACGATCACGGCGAAGGCTTCCGTGGGCCGATCGCCAGTGTCGACATCACCGGCGATTGGGGCGTTGCGGTCAACGCGGTCAAGCCGCTCAGCGACGTGCCCGAGTGGACGCTCGCCGTGGTGCTCGAGATGGGCGACAACGAGGGCCGGATCGGCATCCGTCCCGCCACCGACATCGAAGGCAAGGTCTCGGCCGACCGCGTCACCGGCACGCTCGCCGGCCCCGACATCAAGTGGGTGAGCAAGAAGCTCGGCTCGATCCTCAAGCCCGGCGACGTGATCTACGTTTCCAAGCTCGCCGATCGCGAAGGCGCCTATACGCTCGAGCAGGTGCCCGAGCTCGAAGGCGCGCTGGTCGCCATGGATCCGCGCACCGGTCGCGTGCTCGCCATGGTCGGCGGCTTCTCCTACGCAGAATCCGAGTTCAACCGCGCCACCCAGGCAATGCGGCAGCCCGGCTCGTCGTTCAAGCCGATCGTCTACTCGGCGGCGCTCGACAACGGCTACACCCCGGCTTCGGTGGTGCTCGACGCGCCGATCGAGATCGTCAACGGCGACGGCTCGGTCTGGCGGCCGGAAAACTACGCGCAAGAATTCTACGGCCCGCAGACCCTCCGCCGCGGCATCGAGCGCTCGCGAAACGTCATGACCGTGCGTCTGGCCAAGGATCTCGGCATGCCGCTGATTTCCGACTATGCCAAGATGTTCGGCATCTACGACGACCTCAATCCCGTGCTGGCCATGGCGCTCGGCGCCGGCGAAACCACCGACATGCGGATGACGGCCGCTTACGCGACCATCGCCAATGGCGGCCGGCGGATCGTCCCGACGCTGATCGACCGCATCCAGGATCGCTACGGCAAGACCATCTACCGGCACGACGAGCGCGTCTGCGACGGCTGCACCGCCCAGAGCTGGAACCAGCAGGGCGAACCGCTGATCATCGACAATCGCGAGCAGGT